>NZ_JAMPJZ010000043.1:0-48548 GCF_039961835.1 Trichocoleus sp. ST-U1 | reverse complement strand
GCGAGTGGGATGCAGATAAGGGAGAATGGGTGGAACAGGAACTCATTGACCCTGCGTTTGAAAGTGGCGATCGCGTTCTTGCCTTTGTCAACAGTATGGGCGGCACTCCCCTTTCTGAGTTGTACATTGTCTATCGAAAATTAGCAGAAATCTGCGAAAAGAAAAAACTTCAAATTGTTCGTAATTTAATTGGCCCTTACATCACCTCTTTGGATATGCAAGGATGTTCCATCACTCTACTGAAGTTAGATGATGAGATGATTCAACTTTGGGATGCACCCGTGAAGACACCAGCTTTAAGGTGGGGAATATAAAAGAGTTTAGAGTTGTAGAGACGCAACAAATCGCGTCTGAGTTTAGAGTTTTGAATATGGTCAGTAAAGAACAAATCCTGCAATGGTTACAAGCCGTAGCAGTAGTTGTAGAACAAAATAAGGATTATCTAACCGAACTGGACGCGGCAATTGGAGATGCTGACCACGGCATCAATATGAACCGGGGTTTTCAAAAAGTGGCGACTCAGCTACCCAGTGTGGCAGATAAGGATATTGGCAACATCCTCAAAACTGTCAGCATGACGCTCATTTCCAGTGTTGGGGGTGCCAGCGGGCCGTTGTATGGCACGATGTTCCTACGAGCTAGTACGGCAGTCGCAGGCAAGTCAGAACTGACCGATGAGGAGATGGTGACGCTTTTCCAAGCGTTTGTGGAAGGTATTGTGCAACGGGGTAAGGCGAATTTGGGTGATAAGACCATGCTGGATTCTCTATCACCTGCTGCGGATACTTTTGAGCAAGCTGTCGTGGCTGGTGCAAGCACCCCAGAAGCTTTACAACAAGCCGTAGCTGCGGCTGAGGAAGGGATGAAACAGACGATTCCCTTGGTAGCGAAGAAAGGCAGGGCGAGTTATTTAGGCGATCGCAGTGTCGGTCATCAAGATCCGGGTGCCACCTCTACTTATCTGATTCTCAAGACGCTGTGGGAAACTGTCAATAGCCAGTCGTGATTTGTTAATCGTCATTTGTCATTCATTATTAATCGCCGCCAGTTTCTTAAAACCGTTGCGCTTTCCGCAATCGCAACTGAGTTCCCGCAGATTGCGATCGCAAATCCATTTTTAAAAACCGCCTTAAAACCACCCCGCCTCAAAGTCGGCGATACGGTGGGATTAATTAATCCCGCTAGTCCCATTGACGCGAAAGACATTGCACAGGTACAGCAAACCCTGGCAAGTTTGGGGTTAAAGGTTAAATTAGGGAAGCATCTTCTCGACCGTTACGGTTATTTGGCAGGAAGCGATCGCGATCGCGCATCTGATGTAAACGCTATGTTTGCCGATGCTTCTGTAAAAGCGATTGTTGCTGTGCGTGGCGGTTGGGGTTGCAATCGGATTTTGCCACTCTTGAATTATCCCCTCATCCAAGCTTCTCCCAAAATCCTCATTGGTTACAGCGATATTACTTCGCTGCTGTTAGCAATTTATGCCAAAAGTGGCGTTGTCACTTTTCATGGCCCCGTGGGCACATCCACTTGGAATCCGTTTACAGTAGATTATGTTAAACGCATTCTATTTAATGGGGAAGCTGTCACAATGCAAAATCCCCCGAATGCTAGCTTTAAAGCAGAGATAATTACGCCTGGAAAGGCTAGGGGAAAATTAGTCGGGGGCAATTTATCAGTGCTGGTGGCAATGGTGGGGTCATCTTATCTGCCAGATTGGAGACAAAGTATCTTATTTGTAGAAGAAATTGGGGAGGAAGCTTATCGGATAGACCGGATGCTGACTCAGCTAAAACTCGCCGGTATTCTAGAGCAAATTTCTGGGTTTATTTTTGGGCAATGTACCGATTGTCAACCCAAAGATAATCAACCTTCCCTAACTTTATCGCAAGTCTTGAGAGAACACATTCAACCTTTAGGAATTCCAGCTTGGTATGGTTCGCAGATTGGTCATATTAAAGATAAATTTACTTTGCCAGTTGGCGTGCCAGTAGAAATTGATGCCAATCAGAATACAATTCGGATGTTAGAGTCATCTGTTCAATGAGTCGGGTTAGGTTTCGCTTATCCGGCTTGCATCTTAAATAGGCTATAGCAATCCTAATTCATTCATAAAATATTGGAACTCTCTTCTTCCTCTTTCTGCGCGCTTTTTGCATCTTCGCGGTTCCTAAAAAAAATACAACTGCAAGACGACTGCTATAATCGCTCTATTCCACCTGAATGGGGTTGAATTTATAAATTTAACCTATCGTTTTACTTAGAGTAATTTTGTTGATACAAGATGTCGGTTAAAACTGAGTAAAAGCTTTAACATTAAATTCATTGAAACGAAAAACGGGTAATAAGACTTTTAACCCCTTAGCGGGATGCGGATTTAAAAATTATTAGTAATAATAGACAATCAAGCCCACAATAACACTTTTACTTAGTAGGTAAATTATGGCAAGTGCAGATGACCGCAAGAAGCGAATTATGGAACATTTATCCCGGAGTTCGGGGGATTTTATCAAGCCATCTCCTAGAAACTCAGAGGAACGCAAGCAGCGAATTTCCGATCATGTTCGCCGAACCAAAGGTTAAAGCAATCTGAAAGCGATGCCACAGGAGATCGCTTTACTGACCGCGCATTATCTTAGTGCGATTTTTGTATCGTTTTTGGTACTGTAAATGGTTTAAGAAATTTCTTTTTGACTATTTACAGTATCAAAGACAATATAATTATTTGACTAATCCTTTATATAATAATTAAATAAATTCATCTAATATTAGAGCAATCTGTAATGGTTTCCTCATCTCCTAAAACGACGCTTCCCGTTTTATCCGAAGTAATTGATGGATTGCCTAACATTTCCGGATGGGAAAAAGAAGTTAGTGCTGTCGTAAACCAGGATAACCCTGTATTTTTACCTACTACGAATATTCGGTTAGAAGATGTAACGGCTGGATTTGCGATCGCGCTCCATATGCACCAGCCTACCATCCCCGCTGGGACGAATGGCGAACTCCAGAGCAACCTGCAATATATGTTTGAGCATCCCTACGAAGGAGACAACCATAATGCAGGGCCATTTGCCTATTGTTATAGCCGTATGGCAGATTTTATTCCCGAATTGGTTGCGAATGGTTGCAATCCCCGCGTCATGCTAGATTTCTCCGGGAATCTATTCTGGGGACTGCGACAAATGGGACGAGGAGACATCTTAGAAAATCTCAAGCGCATCACCTGTAACCCCACTTACCAGCCTTATGTAGAATGGCTGGGGACAATGTGGAGTCATGCGGTTGTTCCTTCTACCCCGATTCCCGATATCAAATTACATATTCAAGCATGGCAACATCATTTTGCAGCCATTTTTGGATGGGATGCACTGGCGCGAGTGAAAGGATTTTCTCCTCCAGAAATGCACCTCCCCAACCACCCAGATACGCTGTATGAATTTGTAAAAGCCCTGAAAGAATGTGGATACCGTTGGTTAATGGTTCAAGAGCATTCTGTTGAAACCCTAACGGGTCAATCTTTGCCCTATAAGCATTTGCCTCACCGCTTGGTGGCGCGAAATTCTAATGGCGAAACGATTAGTATTACGGCACTGATTAAGACTCAAGGTTCCGATACAAAATTAGTGGCGCAAATGCAGCCTTACTACGAAGCTAAAACCCTATCTCGGCAGCAGTTAGGAAATGTTTCGGTACCGCCCATTGTTACCCAGATTGGAGATGGTGAAAATGGCGGCGTGATGATGAATGAATTTCCTAGCGCCTTCAACCAAGCCTGGTATCAAATGGCAAATGAAGGCGGAGGAAAAACAGGCGTTGTCGGAATGACAGGTACAGAATACTTGGAACTCATAGAAGCCGCAGGTTGCACGCCTGAAGATTATCCAACTTGTCAAGCAATTGGTCAACACCAAATTTGGGAGCGAGTACCCGCCGAAAATTGTACCCCCGAAGCAGTTGCTAATGCGATTGCAGAATTAAAGCAGATTAATCCAAACTTTCACATGGATGGCGCTTCTTGGACAAATCATCTGAGTTGGGTGAAGGGATATGAAAATGTCTTGACTCCGATGAATAAACTCAGTGCTTTATTTCACGATAAAATCGACCGATTGCTCCAAGGAGAAGCCGAATCAAGTCAGAGTTCTTCTGGGGAATCTGTTACCCAACAATCCAGCTATCGGGAGGCACTGATGAATAATCTTTTGCTTCAAACAAGCTGTTTTCGTTACTGGGGACAAGGAGCTTGGACTGACTATGCTCGTGAAATATATCGACGCGGTGAAACACTTCTTCAGAATACTTTCTAAGGCGAGTCAAAGGCGAGATTTTGTGCTGGCTGGTGCCAAGGTTGAGAGATACCTCAACTTACGCTGCCAGATTTAGAAGGTCAGTAAAAGTAAGTTAGTTGTACTTGCCCAATCACTTAAACCCTCATCTTTCAACTAATCTGAGTGAAAGAGTAGTGGGGAAAAATCGATGGAGAAGCCCAACGCACCCGTTGTAGAGACAAACAGAAGTTCTCTTGTCCGACATCATCCCCAACTTGCATTTCTCTATGCTGTACCTATTGGGGCACTGGGAGGACTAATTGGTTTAGGAGGTGCGGAGTTTCGATTACCTGTGTTGGCTGGTGTGCTGGGCTATTCAGTCCGTCAGGCTGTCCCGCTGAATTTGGTTGTTAGCTTAATTACAATTGCTGCATCCCTAGCAATTCGAGGTAAAACACTCTCGTTCGATTCAGCGATCCCTTTATTGCCTGTGGTGCTGTCCTTGATTGCTGGAGCGATCATCACGGCTTTTTTGGGCGTAGCTTTGGCAGGACGGCTGTCAAATAAACAGCTTGAGCGAACTATCTTAGTGCTGCTAGTCGGAGTTGGAATTGCTCTAATTGTTGAGAGCTTTTTACCTCAGCAGATAGCCGCCCTCTTACCTACTGCCTTGACTTGGCGTATTTTAGCCGGAATTCTGTTTGGTTTGGCGATTGGGCTGGTTAGCAGCCTATTAGGGGTAGCTGGGGGTGAAATTATCATCCCCACACTCGTTTTTGCCTTCGGTGTAGATATGAAGACGGCAGGAACAGCAAGTTTGCTCATCAGTTTTCCAACTGTGTTAGTCGGGTTGATTCAATACGCCAGCCGGGGAGCATTCCGCGATCGCTCTCCGCTGAAAAATACGATTACTCCCATGAGTATCGGGTCAGTCATTGGAGCAATTATCGGAGGAATGCTGGCTGGAATCGTTCCAGCGTCAGCTCTAAAGCTTACTCTAGGAGTGATCTTAAATATTTCAGCGTTTCGAGTGTTTCACAAATCTAGATAAAGTACCACTCCTCTAGAGAGCTTAAACCGTATTTTTCATTAGTAGAGACGCGATTAATCGCGTTTCTACAGGGGAGGCGGACTAGAAGCGCATAAGCTGCGCGATCGCCCTCGACAAAAGCCCTTGCCATAAGCCAGAGTTGTAACACTATTCAGCAGCCGTCAGAAATTAACGAATTGAGCAATAATCAATCTGCTGGGCGCTCAATGAATGAGACAGGAAAGCAAGATGAAACGATTTTTAACCGTGGTAGTTTCTCTAACTGGGCTGGTTTCCTACGCAGCCGTGGCGGGGGTGCCAGAGGCGGCTAAGGCTCAGGACGCGGCTTGCTTCATGGTAGCACCGGGGGGCAGAACGATAGACTTGGGGAGTCTCTGCGGCACCGATGAGGCGAACAAACGAGTCTTTCAAGCCAGAATCAAACGCCGCGCCGGTGGCACACCCGTCATTGATGTCATGTTTAATGGCGGGCAGACTTTTGAGATGATTGTAGACACCGGGGCTAGCGGCACGATGATTACCCGCCGGATGGCATCAGCATTGCGAGTGGTGCCGGTGAAGACTGTTAAAGCTGATACGGCGAGTGCGGTGGGAGTCGAGTTTCCCGTCGGCTATGTGCAATCGATTGCTGTGGATGGTGCTGTCGCTAACAAAGTGCTAGTTGCGATCGCTGGTCCCGAACAAGATATGGGATTGTTAGGACACGACTTCTTTGGTAATTACGATGTCACGATTAAACGCGATGTCGTCGAGTTCCACCGTCGCTAATATTGTACGGTGAGGCTGAATTTCAAGCGATCGCTCTTTCGGCACGGTGATAGTAGCGACATATTCCTCCTTCCCTAGCAGGGAAGGGGGTTAGGTTTTGTATTTGAGTCAACTTACATCTTGCACCAAGAAATGTTGATATGAATCCCCTGTTGTTGGAGTAGAGGTTGCAATCGGAGGAGCAGGACTTACGCAAGTCCGCTATAGGTAGGGTCTAGCTAATCCAAAGAATAACCAGTACAGTAGCTCCATTGCTGGCAGCGCTCGACCGTCTCATGACCTTTAGCAAACTGGATTATTGTCAATACTTGCTCAGTAGTCAGACGAACTTCACGCTGAGTTACTTAGCCGAGCATTTGCAACAGTTCAGCCATGACACGATTAATCGCTACATGAGTGGGGAAAAACTTACGCCTCGACTGTTGTGGGAGAATGTTGAACCTCTAGTGGTCAGGGACAAGGATGGATATCTGCTGTTTGATGACACGGTGTTAGACAAACGCTTTAGCCGGTCGATTGAACTGGTCAGACGGCAGTATAGTGGCAACGAGCATCGAGTAATTCGAGGCATTGGGTTGATTAGTTGTGTTTATGTCAAGCCCAAGAGTGGGCAGTTTTGGGTGATTGACTATCGGTTGTACAACCCGGATGGAGATGGCAATAGCAAGCTAGAGCATGTGGCCCAGATGCTGCAAGGGGCAGTGTATGCCAAGCAGTTACCATTTAGCACGGTTTTGATGGACAGTTGGTACGCGGTCAAGAAATTGATGGCACTCATTGAGGGGTTAGGCAAGGTTTACTATTGCCCGTTGAAGGTCAATCGCTTAGTGGACGATAGCGGTGGCAGCCAACCCTACCAACGGATTGACCAAGTTCATTGGAGTGCCACTGAAGCCAAGCAAGGCTTGCTCATCAAAATTCGTAGATTCCCGAAAGATAAGAAGGTGAAACTGTTGCGCGTCATGGTCTCTACCGACAAGACGGAGTATGTCGCCACCAACGACTTGACTCAAGATTCCACAGACGACACGCAACAGGTGTGTGCCGTGCGCTCTTCAGATTGAGCAGTTTCACCGAGAAGTGAAGCAAACAACGGGCATTGAGGCTTGTCAGTGTCGCAAGCAACGGATTCAAAGGAACCATATTGCTTGTGCCTTGCTGGTTTGGACACGGTTACGGCAGATTGCTCATGCAACAGGAACAACGATTTACCAACTCAAGACACGCTTATTATCCAACTATTTGATTGAGCAATTGAAGTCACCCACCCTGCCCATGCAATTGAATTGTTCCACTCCTCATATCTAGTGCCTTTGCGTAAGTCCTGAAGTATTGAAATTCAATATTCTCCCCTCGCCGTTTACGGAGAGGGTCTGGGGGTGAGGTTCCTATGTTGCAAGTGCGAACCGCTCTATATAGGCAGGAGATTTCTAAAGCCTGAAAATTTAGGCTTTAGTTCAGATTTTTCGGTATTTCCGGCGTTAAACCCCAAAAAAAACCGATTTTTAGGTGGCAGTGTAGAGGGGAATTAAGCAACAATAAATCCATCTATTGATAGATGAATCGCCCTATGAGAGAAGAACGTCTCGAAGCCTATCTCAATCTGATCCAAGTGCTACTCAGTTCCTCTAGTGGCGAGGAAATGGAGATTTTGCAGACGAATCAAGCGCTCATTGATGCCGGGTTAGTGCAGACAATGGAAGCCGTAGCCGCAATGCTGGCAGAACGGGGCGATGGAGAAGCAGCGGAGTGGTTGCGGAATGTTGCAGCGCCAATGGTTACAGAAATGGGTAACTCATCATCGACACCCACTGTCGTCAAGAGGATTCCCGAATCGCCTGTGCAATTCTTAACGGAGGTATTGCAAGCAACCGCAGATAGTAATGGCGATCGCAAAGTAGTGTATCCGCTGTTACAAGCAAATCTCGATCAACTGAATGAGAAACTGGCTGAGATACTGCACGATTGGGCAATGATAATTCTGCCGCAAGTTGAACCCCAAGAAGCAAAATTTATTGGGGCGACAATCGGCGGATTCAGCAACCTGATGGCGCAATTTCCCCTAGGAGACAAGGAGAAAAACTTAGAAATTGCCATCACCGGCTACGAGATCGTGGTTACAGTTTTTACCCGCGAAGCGAGTCCTGACGAGTGGGCGACGACGCAAAATAATCTCGGTAATGCCTACCGCAATCGGATACAGGACGATTTGGCTGACCAAGATAGATTGGCAGTCCGCGCCGATCGTCTAGAACGAGCGATCGCGTGTTACGAACAGGCATTGCAAATTTATACCCGCAAAGCCTTTCCCCAAGATTGGGCAATGACGCAAAATAATCTCGGAAATGCTTACCGCGACCGAATACGGGGCGATCGCGCTGATAATCTAGAACGAGCGATCGCGTGTTACAGGCAAGCATCGGAAATCTATACCCGCGAAGCAAGTCCAGACGAATGGGCGACCATCCAAAATAATTTGGCAGTTGCTTCGGAAAATTGCGAAGCATCTAATGTGCCAATTTAGACCGCAGGAAAAGGGTACACAAGAAAGTAGGAACGGGGAGTCTCCGCCCCTACTCTCCTCAGAATTTCTTCACCCAACGCCAAACTTTCACGAAGAAATTCTCTAGCCACAGCATCGCCTTATCCAGCCATTCGAGCAAATACTCTAAGGGGTGCTTGACGTATCCGGCTGGAGTCACCTCAGCCTCAATCCAGTCTGGCGAATGGGTGGCAAAGCTTGTCCGATTGCTTTGTGCGATCGCTGGCGATAGATTTGAAAGCGCCCTTTCGGCTTCCACTCTTGGCGTCTGGAAAGTAGGCGCTTTGGTAATTTTGCCGTCTTTTTTGCGAGATTTTTTGGTTGTAGAAGGAGTTGGTGTTGGACGCGCCGCCATTGGCTCAGGCGCAGCGGGTTTGCGGGGCGTCAAAATCGTTTGTTTGAAACTCAGGCGAAGCTTAATCGACCTCCAAACAGAATTCTCAGCAGGCATCTCCGGCTGGTTGGCTCCGGGGAGGGCAGTCCGGGTCTTCTTGCCCGGCAGATGAGCTGAGGGTCGTTCTTTGCCTGCCACCCTTGGTAATGGGCGCTTAGGGGCGGTTGGCGTTGCCTGCTTGCTGGTGGGTGCATCTGGCTTCCCGAATAAATCATTCATGGTCAGCCAGGGATCGGCAACGCCTGTTGCGGTTAGTTCTGGATGGTTGCGTTGAGCAGATGATAAGGAGGCAGAAGCGCCACCTGATAGCTGATGCGTTTGGCTGTAGGAATCAGAATCGATTTCTGGGGTAGATTCCCAAGGTAATTTTCCGTTGCGCCTGCCAAAAAAGTAGTCAATTGCTGCCTGAATCAGCGCTTGAATATTGTGTGCTTGGGGGTCTGTAACATCGGGAGACGCCGGTTGTCGCATCGGCTGGGTGAATACAGCTTGTATCCGTTGTAAAGGCGATCGCTCATTTGCCTCTATTTCCCCAGTATGGGGTGTCAGCTTTGCCAAAAAGTCTTTTTGCCGGACTTCGATTGCAACCATCGTCCGATCGAGGAAGATTAATGGCTGAAGCAGTAAGGAGGAGGAAGGATGAAGGGCTTTGTTTCCGAAGGGTGGAAGACTTCCGATTTCCTCTCTAGAGGCGCTCAATCGCGTTCCCATTTGCTCTTGTGTTGTTTCTTGCCACCGCACCAGCGTTGATTCTTGGAAGAGATTGGCAGCGATCGCAACCGGCCCTTTTTGCACCCAAGCGATGACTCCCCAGAACAGACGCACGGGTGGTAACAGATGGCGCTGATTGACAGGAGGGCGAAGTTGTGCTGCAATTCCTTTCGCCGACGCTTGCACTAACCGCCACTGACGCCAGTAGTTTGCCAATTCCCAACGAATTCGCTGTTGTAATTTTTGCTGTTGTTCAGGGGTAAGAATATCTAAAATTTGATTGTCGGCGGTGACGAGTACCACGGAACGGGTAGCGAGTTGTGTCGCAACTCCCCGAACGACAATTTGATTGCGTAATGCCGCTGCCAAAGATTTTCCGCTACTTGTTCCCGCCGCCGCTTTGGGCTGTAGCGTTTGCACGACAACAGTTTCCGGGAGATTGAGCGGGGGAAGGGTTAAATTTGGGGAGATTGAATGACTCGATCCGCCCGCAGCGCTACGATCGAAAAATTGGAATCCAAAATATGTCGTAGAGACACGATTAATCGCATCTGCAACTTGACTGAAAATTCCTGCTTTGTTACTAGAAGTAGCAACAGAATTTGCCGATGGATTTAAAGCGAATTCTGATTCTTCCTGACCCGCGATCGCTCGTAGCACTTCCTGAATTGGCGCGTCTGTCGGTGGCGGCGTTGGCGGCGAGTTAGGACGTTTTGTTCGGTCTTTTTTACCAGAATGTAATTGTGGGAATTTTTCTTGCGTCGCTTGTTGTAATTGACGCCCCGCTAATTGGGAAGTTTGAGCTAGCAGATACACCGGATAGAGGAGGATTTGCGCTCCCCAAACCGCTGCGACTTTCAGATTTCGCACAGCGCGATCGCTCTCATCCTTCAACTGGCGAGATTTTCGGGAGAGGAAATTAAATAATTTGCTTTTATACCGACCATTGGGAGGGGAGGACATTTTGCTAAATGCTAAATGTTAATTGCTAATTGCTAAAAATAGTAGATGCCCTGATTTTATCGAAAAGATGACCGATTCCAAGACACCTTTTGTAACGCCCTCATCCAGCCTCCTGAGCGAAGCGATTGAAAAACTCTCTGCGATGACTCAGGTTAACGTTCAGACTGGCTGGCGCTACTGTGCCGCAGACCTGACAGCAGATACCGTCCGCCAATCTGATTTCGGGAATGATTGGTTATCTGTGGAGTTGAATGCGAGGGGACATATTGCTTGGCAAGCAGGGCAAAAGGTGTTGTGGCTTAGTCAAAAATTGATGATTCCCCAAGATTTACAAGGTTATGCTTTATCGGGGTTGGCGTTGCGGCTGGTGCTAACTTGGTGGGCAGAAGACGCGCAAATTTTTGTCAATGGCGTCAAAGTGCAAGCAGGAGATTTATTTGATTGCTCAACGAGGGTACTGCTGAGTCCGTCTGTCACGCCGGGTGAGGAGATTACCGTTGCCTTGCGTCTGGTCAGTCCCGGACATGATGATGGGGCTTTAGTGCGATCGCTCTGCGTATACGAATTTACCACCGACGATCGGATTGAACCCGGTTTTGTCGCTGATGAGTTAGCTGTCTTACAGCAGTATTTAAAAACCTTTGAACCGGAAAAACTGGATATCTTGGCATCTGCTGTGGCTGAGATTGACTGGACAGCGCTGCCTAATGAACAAAAATTTGAGCGATCGCTTTCCGCCCTCCGTCAAAACCTGCTCGACACGCTAGGGTCAACAGAATCTAAAATCCAAAATCTCAAATCTCAAATCTGTTTGCTCGGTCATGCTCACTTAGACTTGGCTTGGCTATGGCCTGTCAGCGACACCTGGGAAGCGGCTCAACGCACTTTTAAATCGGTTCTGAAACTCCTACAAGAATTTCCCAACCTGACTTTCTGCCATTCTACACCCGCACTTTATGCTTGGATTGAGCAACATTGCCCGGATTTATTTGCCGCCATTCAACAACAAGTTGCGGCTGGACGCTGGGAAGTTGTCGGCGGAATGTGGGTGGAACCGGAACTAAATATTATTAATGGCGAATCGATTGTCCGCCAGTTGCTCTATGGTCAGCGTTACGTCTTAGAAAAATTTGGGCAATTGAGTACAGTTGCCTGGTTGCCAGATAGTTTTGGCTTTTGTGCCACGCTGCCCCAATTTCTGAAATCAGCTGGGATTGAATATTTTGTCACCCAAAAATTGCGCTGGAACGATACCACCAAGTTTCCCTATGAAGTATTTTGGTGGCGATCGCTTGATGGTTCCCAAATCTTCAGTCTCATGTCTGCTCCGATTGGTGAAGGCATTGACCCGATTAAAATGGCATCTTATGCCTGTGATTGGGAAACCCAAACCAGTTTAAAAGAAGCTCTCTGGCTTCCAGGTGTGGGCGATCATGGCGGTGGCCCTACCCGCGATATGTTGGAAGTGCAAGCGCGTTGGGAAAAATCCCCCTTCTTTCCTCGTTTAGAATTCACGACATCTGAGAGCTATTTACAGCAGATTAGCCGTGAGAATCCTAACTCAACACCGTTCCCAGTTTGGGACGATGAACTCTATCTAGAATTCCATCGGGGTTGCTACACTACCCATGCCGATCAAAAGCGCTTTCAACGTCGCAGTGAAGGCTTACTGTACCAAGCAGAACTTTTCGCTTCCTTGGCTAGTATCAGCATCGGTGCGGCTTATCCCAAGCAAAAGCTAGAATCTGCCTGGAAAAAGGTACTATTTAATCAATTTCACGATATTCTCCCCGGTTCCTCAATTCCCCAAGTCTTTGTAGATGCGAATCAGGTTTGGCAAGAGGTAGAACAGGTGGGTTCGGAAATAGTACAGCAAGCCTTAAGCGCGATCGCAACTTCTATTGCCCTTCCCCCACCGCCGCAACCAGACGCCCTCCCAGTTATCGTCTTCAACTCCCTGAACTGGCAACGCTCGGAAGTCGTTACCGTCCCCTTACCGGCATCTGCACATCACTGGCAAATTTACGACTTAGAAGGGAAACTACTACCATCCCAGCTTTCTGAAGGCACGACGCTGTTATTTCTTGCCGAAAATACCCCATCGGTGGGTTATCGCCTCTTCTGGCTATGTCCTCAAAACCTAGATCCTCAAGCCGAATTACCCTCAAAAAGGCAAGAACACGGGCAGCATAGCACTAGCTTTCCGGATTCTAATACACCTAATCGAGATAATATCAGATTTAGCGAAAAAAATTGCATTTTAGAAAATGACTTACTGCGGGTAATCGTTGATTCTCAAACAGGCAATTTAAGCAGTGTTTTTGACAAAATTAATCATCGAGAGATCCTCTCTCAAGTCGGAGGAAATCAACTCCAAGCCTTCCAAGATAGCGGTCAATATTGGGATGCTTGGAACATTGACCCCAACTATGCCCAACACCCCTTACCTCCCACCCAGCTAAAGTCAATTGAATGGGTAGAACAGGGGGCGGTGCAAACTCGTCTGCGCGTTGTGCGGCAGCTAGGCAAGTCGAAATTTTGCCAAGATTACATACTGCAAGCAGATTCGCCGCTACTGAAAATCGTCACGACTGTAGACTGGCAAGAACGCCACGTACTCGTAAAAGCCGCTTTCCCGCTTACCTTGACGGCGGATTCTGCTACTTACGAAATTCCTTGCGGCGCGATTGTGCGAAGCACACAAGACGCTAACGGGCGTCCTACTCAGCCTCAAACACCCGCAGAAACCGCCAAATGGGAAGTTCCTGCCTTGCACTGGGCAGATTTAGCTGACAATGACTATGGCGTTAGTTTGCTCAATGATTGTAAATACGGCTACGACGCCCAACCCTCACAATTACGCCTTACCCTATTACGAAGTTCGAGTTGGCCCGATCCAGAAGCAGACCGAGGTTGGCATCAATTCACCTATGCCCTCTATCCTCATCAAGGTAGCTGGCAGTCAGCGCATACTGTGCGCCGAGGCTATGAGCTAAATTTACCGCTCCAAGTGATGCTGCTGCCATCGGTAGGCGAACAGAATTCGTCCTTACCCCCCGTTGGTCAATTGTTAGACTTGCAAACTGAAAATCTGATTTTAATCGCGTTGAAGCAGTCAGAAGATAACTTGCAGCAGTGGATTTTGCGCTGTTATGAGTGTCACGGGGAAGAGGCACAGATGCAGTTGAATAGCGACTTGGATTTAGCGATCGCGCACCCGGTGGATCTGTTAGAACGCCCCATCGAGGCACCGGAAATGTTTGCTCCTGGAAAAATTGCTAGCATCCAGCCTTGGAAAATCGCTACTTTTGTAGTGAAACGAACAGACGGCTGAGAAAATAAGCGTATGAACAACCCAATACCACCAGTTCTCGATAAAATTTTGAGCCATGACAGTACACCCGATGCTGTCTTTTCTGCCTTAGTGCCAGCTTTGGGTGAAGTCTTGCAGTGCGATCGCGTTTTTCTCTACCTGCGCGATCCCCATACCTCCATCGGTAAAGTTCCTTACTGCTGGCGTCGCACTCAAGAATATCCCAACATTCTTGACGCTGACTGGAAGAAAGAACCAGAATCTTTGCCAAAAGAAGATCCGCTTTTTGCTGCGGCACTGCATACACAACCTTCTGTCTTTGTCGAAGATGTAGAGACAGCGAATCCGGAAGTCGTTAATAAAGCTTTCGAGCAAAAAGAATTTGGACATCGAGCATTAGTTCACGCTCACCTGTGCAAAGATAATTTGTTGTGGGGAATTCTGCAACCTTGTATCTTTGGTCAGCCTAGAGTATGGACGCCGGAAGACCGCTCTATTATGACCACAGTTACAGAGAAATTAACACCCCTTGCTGTTGCCTATATATTGGCAGCGAAGTCTTCCATACCTGCGAAGGGATAAATTCTCTAGCGACTAACACCGAAATGTAGAGACAAGGTTTATCGCGCCGCTACTAAATATTGCTTGTCTCCATAGCTGAATATAAATGAACCTGAATGTAGGGGTGTAGAATTATACGCCCCTACTCTTTACTTAGGTTCCTTACCTCGGTATATAATTGCCAAAATTGTTACACTTGCACAACTCATAAAACTAATTAAGTTTCCATACATCAAAACCAAATCGTTTCGATAATACCCATAGAGAACCCCATTAAGCTGAATAAAATTAAAACCGAGAAAAGTAATTAAAGACAAATTTTTAGAACTCTTAGTTTGAACAATCCTTAAGGCTTGTGGAATAAATAAGCTGGCGTTAAACACCATACCCAACCCAAAAAACAAGGTGACAATATCTTTCATAGTAGATACAAAGTAAAGGTGATAAAAAAATGCAAATTAAAAGTTTTTAAGATAATCTAGCAATACCAAATTACCAAACCGCTCCGTTACTCATTTTCTACTTGTTGTCTCTGCCATTGCTTCAAAACTTCAAAAGCATTAAAACCTCTATATTGCAAGTAATTTAATAGCTTGGCTTTGGTTTTTTGGTCGATACTTTGAAAATCATCAATTTTATACTTTCGCATGATCTTTGTTTTTAAACCATCCAGATCGTCTGTTTCCTCACTTCCCTCTGCTTCGATTTGTTCGTTCCAAACTTGCTCGAATACCTCGGAGGAAATCCCTTTTTCTATACATTTGCGCCTTACCATAGATTTCCCATATTTGCCTTGAGAGTAGGCAATCAAGTTGGCGACTAAGCGCGTGTCGGATTGATAGTCTCTCTCTTGCAAATAATTGATAGCCTCGGAGATTTCGTTTGGCTCAAACCCCTTTAATTGTCCTTTCTTTAAAAGTTCGTAAGCACTGTAATCTCGGCGGGAGATCAGGCGAAAAAAATAGTCACTGCAACTCATTTATCAAACAGTTATTATGTTTATTGATTTTAACACATACAAAAGTTTAATTGTTGTATGGCAGTCTAGAATAAGGTATGCTCAAAATATATTTTTAGGCGCAAATACCCAAGAAATAATTATTTAAAGAATGAAATAAATTGTTAAGATTTGCCTTAAAATAATCAATTCGAATCGCAAAAAGCCAGCTTTTATACTCAATTCGATTCAACTGGCTTCGAGAAAATTATTCCTTGGATAAATTGCTGCATTTGTTCATAATGCGTGCCTTTCCAATAAACACGATCGCATTCACGACAGCGGCTAAATTCATCAATAGATTGTTGGATATTGGGTGGCACTTGGTCAAGAATCGATTCCTTATCCACAGGTTCTAATAAACTATTGCAACGCAAACATCGTTGCAATGGTTTGACGAATTTAATTAGACCAAAGCGTCCCATTATCTCGCCCACCTGTCGCTCTGGATTAGTTTCTCTGACATAATATCCATGTGTTACCAAACTACGCATCAATAGACC
The DNA here is from genome assembly GCF_039961835.1 of Trichocoleus sp. ST-U1. Taxonomy (NCBI): domain Bacteria; kingdom Bacillati; phylum Cyanobacteriota; class Cyanophyceae; order Leptolyngbyales; family Trichocoleusaceae; genus Trichocoleus; species Trichocoleus sp. ST-U1. The sequence goes on along the minus strand of NZ_JAMPJZ010000043.1, from coordinate 32,474 downwards.
CTTATCGCGAGTCAAGAGAATTCGTTCTTCAGATGCCGAAATTTGGGCTAACTCTAGATCGTCATAGTCATTTCGATACAGAGTATCAAAACCCAACATTCGTAAAGATGTTGCTAGTTTCCCTAAATGAATATCGAGAACGAAACGAGGAAATTTTAGCGGTTGAGGACGAACGAGAGAGACGCTAGATGTCTTTTCAGTCGCCGCAGAAATTGGATAAACATGGATGCGATCGCTATCAGTCACAATATAGGAAAAATCGACGGGTTTGCCGTTGACTTCGATATAATCCACTTCCGGATGAGGGACGCCAAAAGATTCGATCGTGTCCTTAATTGAGGCTCGTTCCTCAAAAACATGAGTAATGGTTACGCCCCTCTTTTTCCGTGGCAAGAAATCATTCAATTCTGCGTAAAAATTAAAATCTGCTTTAGCCATATTGAGAAATTAATACACCGTAGTTCAGAACCCCACCTCAACTCTCGTAAATAAAATTTATTCCTTGTCTTCCTCCACTTGCGAGGGAATAGAGGGGGTACGGGGAAGCCAAAATCTTGAAATTCTACTTCCCCATGAAAAAAAGTTTTTCTTTACCTTTCCCCTGCCTGCGGGGGGATAGTTGTAGGTCTTTGCAAATTTTCACAAGTGAGATGCTTGCGATCGCTGGTTGCCCTCTTGTGGCAACTCAATTTGTTGTAGTATATTTGTAGTATATCTAAACAAGTGGTCGAGTTCTTGAAGCCACTGGGGAATTCATCAAAGTAATCAGAGCGTTCCTAAACATCTGCGGGGATACGCTCCAGCTTTGTAATGCAAGGAGTCAAATTATGGATGCAACTCAACCAGCCATCTTGAATATTATTGTGCATCTGCGCTCTTGTAATGAGCCATTTCTCCTTCGTTATAACGGGCAACCCCCACGCTGGAGCGATGAATCTCTGCATCGGGAAGCTTACGAACAAAATCCAGAATTGTATGCGCTTTTAGCTCTCATCACTCATGTTACAACGGGGCAGCGCCTGCGGATTTTGTTTCAGTTGCTACAACGCTCTCGCGTGGGGATGTCGAAAGAAGTACGTCAAACAAGCGATCGCGTCATTAATTTCTTGTTGGCAATTTTGCACCCCGACCAAGTTTTGACCGTCTTTTTAGCACTGCGACGGGTACGAGCGAATCACAAACATACCGCGAGGGCGATTCTCCAGTACATCCTCAATCATCCCCAATTTGAGGATATGGCTTTGCGCCGTCGTCCTGCGGTTGTGGATGCGATTGAACACGCGCTGGGGAAGAATGTGGCGCGGGGTTCTGTGAAAAAGCTGTCGGATGCAACGGTTGATAAAAGCGATTTGCATCGCTATCTGTTGCGTTATGCCCATAATCCAGAATCAGTGAAAGCAATTCTACCTTTTCTGTATCATTCTCCTCTGGGAACAGGTTTAATGCCTGCGGAAGGCGAAGTTAAATATACTCTCGTTCATCAACAATATCGTCAATTTGAGGTACAAACAGAGCGTCCCAAGACAGTAACGGCAACCAATCGCGGTGATATTTCCGCAACCTTGGTGCATTTGTATCGGGGTGGAAAATCGCCGGAATTAATGTCAGCTTTGCAGCATTATGTCGAACAAGCTGTGGTAAACCTGCCGAAATTTTCAGGTCAAGTGGCATTGGTATTGGATGCGTCTGCTTCGACAAGAAGTTATGGCGATCGCGAATACTGTTCTCTAGCGCAGTCAGTCGCCCTGAAATTGGTACTCGAAAAATGCTGCGCGAACCTCAAAGTCCATACCCTTGGGGGAGTTGGCGAATTACCCATGCCAGAAGGTTACACCGACTTAGCAGGTGCTTTACTGGACGCTTTAGAAGACTCACCCGATTTAGTCGCCATTGTCTCTGATGGTTATGAAAATATGTATCCGGGAGACTTGGAAAGAGTCGTTGCCACCTTGCCGCAATTGGGTATTCATACCCCAATTGTCTTCTGTCATAGCAAGTTTACGGCGCTGGATGACTTGGAATTGAGACGACCTGCGCCTAATCTCCTCCAAAGAGAATTCTGGCATCAAGACGATTTTGAAGACTTACTAAATTCGCTATTTGCGATTGCGCTACCGCGCAGCCTTCGGATCGCGGGTGCAAAGCAAACCGAAGCTTCTTTGCAGGAATTCCTCCGCCAAAAACTCACATTCCAAGAAAAGGAGTTAGCCACATGGACTACCAGCCATTAGAGTTATTAATTCCCGACAAAGTCGATCTCTCTCCTTATCATTTTGGAATTCCTCAACAGTCTGGAGCCATGACTGTAGTCCCTATCTTCAGCCCAGATTGTCCGGGTCAATTTACCAGTCCCCTGTCTGGGTTGAAACTCAGTCGAGTTCACGGCTATGGAAATGTAGAACTTCATAACCCATCAACAGGTGTGGCAATCGTTCCCCTGCACATGGGTTATATCCAAGACCAAGCCCAAAATCATGCTTTGTGTCGGTCAGCATTTATTGCTGCGAGACAGAAACTCATGTTTAAAGATGCCTGCTGCGTGCAATCCGGTCAAGGCGGTTATTTGGAAGGTCGAGAACAATGGTTCTTCATTCTCCCCCTGCAATTGCGCTTTCAAGCATTGAAACTCCGGGGTCAGGAAGACTACAGCAAACTCTGGAAAGAAATTGAGCGTCTAAATCAGCGATTTGATTTACCGCAACGCGGTCACTTAGAGCAAATTCTCAGTAAAAAACGCACCTTTCTGACGCAATATCAAAGCCGATTTGAATTGCTTCCCCAGCAAACCGGGGCGTTGTTCTTGATTCGGAATCAGTTAGTTGGCGTGGAAATTGCTCCCACGGCGGCTTACTTCCGGGAAGTGTGGATGCCTCTGGTTTGCTTCTGCTATGGTGTGGCAGCAATGTATGCCCAAAAGCACGCAAAAGCAAGCGACAAACCCGTGCTACCTTTTGCAGCCAGCAATCTGCAAGAACTGCGCCAGCAGTTGCACAAAAGCCGTCAGGAAAAACAGTTGCAAGTCAGGAATTGGCTAAGTCAAACACCCGCAGAAAGATTTCAGCTCAAAGAAGAAGAACGCTTCTTGAGTCTGCGGCTGCATACCTGTAAAGGGAAAAACTTTGCGGGTCAGTTGGTCGAAGAGTCTGGACAACTCGTGTATGCTTCGTTGTTTGCTTTAGCAATTTAATCAAGTTAACGCTTGACAGGATAGAGAAGCACTGAGTTGTCAATTCGCTCAATTTGTACTACAATACATTACAGTTGGAACTGAGTTAGGCATTGGCGTTTACTTGATGATTCCAAGTCATGGTTAAGAAACGCTACCGCGCTAACCGCTTGTCCAACTGTTATTTTCCGCCCTATCTAAACTTTATACAGAAAATTTAACCCCCTTCCCGGACAGGGAAGGGGGTATTATTATGTCCTTTGCACCGCTCAAGACTCTTTGGGATTGGGTAGCCTGAGATATCCTTTCCGCCAAAGCCAGATCCCAGCACTGACTACTAAGGCGACAGTCACCACAGGCAACCAAATCGCCAGGATGGATAAAATAATCGCACCCCCTGCTTCCAGAGTGGAAACCACCCCATTACCGAATCCTCCGGTGAGTGCGGTTGAAGAAAAGCGAACCATACCCGTCAAGGCTTGCACGATACCCGCCGAACCTCCACCCGCAATCACGGCGATTGTCCACTGAACTAAAGGATCGTCGTGGGGAAAGATGGCAGCAGTCAAGAATGTGCCGACTGCGATCGCAGTTGGTGTAGAAACGATATCCAGCAAATTATCTATCCACGGAATGTAATAAGCGGCAATTTCAACACAAGTCGCTATAGCAAATGTCAGCAACGCTGGATAAGTTCCCATCCACTCAAAATTCGGTGCCAGTGGCAGATGTCCAAACAGTGCTGCCATGCTCATCACTAGCGGCGGGACAAAAATCCGAAAGCCACAAGCCGCACTCAAACCAATGCCAATTGCAATGCTTAATAATGTATCCATACTACTCAAATTCAATCATTCGATAGGGTTGCTCTCGCCAAATCTGCTTCAATCACCTTTGCCTCTTTCAAGTTGACCCCACTCAGGTTCGTTCCACTCAAATCTGCGCCTCTTAAGTCGGCAAGTTCTAAATTTGCTCCCCTTAAATCGGCTTCACTGAGGTTCGCTTCACTCAAGAAAGCTTTCCTCAAATTTGCCCCTCGTAAATCTGCCAGCCGCAAGTTAGCCTTCGCTAGATTGGTTCTCGTTAGGTTAGCTGCACTCAGATTTGCTTCGCTCAAATTCGCTTCACTCAAATCTGCCTCACTTAAGTCCGCTTTACTTAGGTTTGCTCTGCTTAAGTTCGCTAAATTCAGTTTTGCCCAACTCAGGTTAGCTTCGCTCAATAAGCACTCACAAAGCCAAGCATCTCTCAAGTTAGCATTGATAAAATACCTTTCTCCGGCTGCATAACGCCGCTTCAGATCATCAGCAGCAAATTTGATTAAAATGGCACTTTTGTCTTCACAATAGCACCATTGCGCTCCGACTAATTTAGCCGCCGTGTTAACCGCTAATTCGTCTTTTTTAGGCAATACCACCCCATTACAACCATCCCATTCACCGCCGAGAATAAAAGCAATTTCTTGGGCAGCATATAAGGAGTCGAATAAGAGCATATCTTGCGTTACCCGGCCTCCAGAACTACTAATCCGGTTGCTGGAGAATGATAATAAATTTCGGATTAAGTCTTTCATCCGGTGTTTTAAGCAATTTTATTCAAGGGGCATTCAAATCGATAAAACTTTTGTATATCCTTTAAATACCCTAGCTAACACACCCGGAGTGGACATCAATCAATAGACATATTCAGATTTAAGAATTTGAGATAGTTTCATTCCAGTTGTTCCCCCCGTTGTTATCCCAATTATTTCCATCGGTGAAAGCAAAATTTAAAGTAGTTCCTACCGGAGGAACAGAGAGTGTTGTCTCCCAGAATCCATCCTCTCGCTGGATCATCAGCCTGTCAGTAACTTGCTGCCAATTATTGTATCCCCAGTGCAGTTTGACTTGTTCAGAATTTGTCAATAACCCTTTGTAATAAATCGTTAGAGCTAACCCTTTTTTTGCATTAGCTTCGTTATAATCTACCGCTTTGCCTTGATGCGGTTTGGATGAATTGACGACATAGCGCTGATAAACAATCTCCGGCATATCCATTACTTTGCCAGTATAATTTGATGCCAGCAACGTGATGTATTCTCCCATCGACCAGGAAAGGGGAGTCATTGATTTAGTGGGAGTTCCGGGAGTATAACCAGAGGGTGCATTGAGATCCCAAACTTGCTCGGAAATCATGTAAGAAGGATTGGCAAAGGCACGCATTGTTGCCAGGTAAGAGTCTGCTTTGTTACCACGTGCGATCGCAAAGTGACCGCGTTCTCCGGTGAAAATAGGCCACAAACGCCCGATTCCCGCACCTGTATAATCTGCACCTGTTGATGTTTCTCCATAACCGTCGTGATTGTAGCGAAACCAACCCTCCCCTTTGCCAGGAATTGTTTGTTTGATGGTTGAATCAATCGCCGGAAGGGAGGAGAGAATATAGGGATTATTTGCCGCTTTCACTCCATGACGCACTAATTCTAAAAAGCTGCTGTCAACGATAGAACGTTCATCCCACTCGCCGCTACCGTTGCCAATATGTAAAATGTGTCCGTCGTTGGGATTTCCATTATCATCAATGCGTTCAAAATATTTGCCATTGCCAATCGAACCGCTAGTCGTAAACGTCCAGTTTTCTACCATGCCTTGCCAGTAGTCTGCTGTTGCCAAATAGCGTTTCTCGCTGGTTGTGTCACCGTTAACTTTGGCAATATCTGCGGCACAAACTAAACCCGCAATTTCCGCAGCAATGGTACTGGGAGAATAGCCTGCGTTTTCTTCCCAACGTTCTTGTCCCGTAACTGGGCCATTTTTCACAATATAATCAGCAGCTGGTTTGATGTGATTGATATAGGTGTCTGCATCAGTGCGACCGAGTTTCCACGCCAAGATAATTGGGAAGGCAGTCTCGTCCATTTGAATGCCATTCCAGTAAGGCGTACCGTCTGTCAGGGCATTCTGGAGAAAATGTCCATCTGGTTGTTGCAAAGTAGTTAGCAACCAATCCAGGGCTTTTTTGGGGGTAGCCGTGTCACCTGCAACCATTAAGGCGCTGGCAAATTTATACAAGTCACGAGGCCAAATGAGGTGGTAGCCGCCTGACATTTCGATGCCGGAGGGAGTGCAAATTGAGTAGTTAGAGTTCCCCCACGGATTCCCCAAACCTGCAACCATCGCACCCGATGCTTTGTCAGTCGCTGCCTTCAGTACCATTGCCGCAACATAATACTGAGTATCTGCGGTGCCGCCAAAGGTATTTAAATGATTGGTGTAGCTGTTCCATTGCGCGTTGTAACCGGACAGCATCGTAGAGAAATTATCTTTTAGGGTTCCTGCGGCTTCCGATTCAGCGTTTTTGTCACTATTGCCAAAGCTAAGTACCAGGTTAAAAGTGACCGATTTCTGGTTGGCATAAGGACTGAGATCGAACATTACCATCTGTGCAATGTTGCCATTGGTTGCCTTCTGATAAGTCCAGTTCATCGTATTATCAACTTCGCCGCCTTTGAGGTCTTGCCAGCCGTCGCTGCGTCCGACGAATCCAGAAGACATCATGCCTTTTTTAAAACCTAGAGAACTCGCCAATGCCGATGCTTGATTGCTGGTGGGATTTTTAGCAATCAGCATTTGAATATTCTTGTAAGTAGTGCTGTAACCTGTAGTGGCTTTTCCGTTATTGTCAATAGCTGGATGATACAAAGTATAAAGATTAAAATTATCCAGCGTTCCGCTGAGTGCGGTGAATGTTACCTGCTGAATTAAAGTATTGCGATTGGGGTCGGTGAAAATTGTCTTGTCGATTTGATACATGCCGTTTTTCGCCGTATTGGTAATCTTCCAAGAAAGCGATCGCGTATTATTCAAACTAACCTGGCTGATAGTATCCTGCTTCTCTTCATCAACCCAAGTTTTTGCCGTATCCCCTACTAAAAACTGCCAGTCTACTGTCGCTGCTTTGTCAGTCGAAGGATAAAATACCTGGCTAATGATGCCATTGAAACCTGTGAACCACACTTTTGAAGTCGGGTTTTGGGCAGTACCGAGAAAGGTGAGGGTTGAAGGCGACCAAGTTGGACAAGTGCCGGGATGACCAAAGGCTTCATCTTGGGTCATGGCAACAGGAAACAAAATTTTACTTCCTCCGATAAAAGCTATCAACAAAATGACAATAATGGCACTTGCAAACCAATAAATTCTTTTCAATTAATTCGCCTTGAGAACTGGGTGAAGTTGACTTGATTAGTCGAATATAGCAATCTTATTTGATTGTTTGGCGAACCGCCTTAGCGAAGCCATGCGCGTTAGCGCTTTAGGCGCAGAGGGCGCAGAGAGAAGAGGTATAGAGAGGATTTAGAAGTTAAACAAATATTGATAGGAAATAAATTAAAGGGTGCGGGTTTATTCGCATCGATAGTTTCTGGCGATCGCTCGGAAATCATACCAAGGCGGTAAGCATTCAAAAATGCCCGTCGATAGGATGAAATTGCAAAGAGCAAAAGTAGCAAAAAAACTTTATGTTAGTTCATATCATCGCTGATTACGGCTTTGGCGATCTCGCCTTTGCAGAAGTCGTGCAGCGTATCAGGTTCTATCTACCGGATGCTGAGCCAATCCTTACCCCCGTGCCTGCTTTCGCCACCCTGGCTGCTGGCTTCTGTATCGCCCAGTTAGGTTTGAATGAAGCCCCGGCGGGAACTATCATTTACCACAACGTTGCGCCCCGCGAAGACGATGAACAGGCGCGTGTCGGGAATGCCGGTGAACGTCTGGCTTTCGCACGTCTCCCGACGGGTGTGCGGGTAATCGGAGTCAATGCTGGCTATGCCTTCTCGTTTGTCCGCGATGTGGCGGAATTGCACTGGGCTGCTGTTGCTGCGGAAGGTTCCCAGTTTCGTTCTCGTGACTTGTTTCCGCAAGCAGCGGCGGCGATCGCGCTGGGACAACCAGACGCCCTAGCCGATGAGATTGAGGGTTCCGATATCCCCGATGTGCCGCCAAATTGTATCGCCTATATTGACGGTTATGGCAACATAAAAACAACAATTCCCTATGATGCCAGTAAGGGGAGCGATCGCACTACGATCCGTGTGCGGATCGGTGACATTGAGCAAGAAGCGACAATGAGCGATGGCAGCTTTGCCGTTGAACCCGGACAATTAGCCTTCGCACCCGGTAGCAGCGGTTGGAAAAATGCCCAAGGCGAAGAAACACGCTGGATCGAACTGTTCTTACGCGGTGGCAATGCTTGGGAGTCCTTCAAGCGTCCGTCAGTTGGCACGCAGATAGAGATTATCTGACAATTTTTCTGGGGTTGGGCAAATAATCCCATTGAAACCTCTCCCTAGCCCTCTCCTAAAAGGAGAAGGAATCGGAATAAATGTTTTTTATTTTTACGGGCAATAGGGGAGTTGATAGCCCCTCTCCGCTTGCGGGGAGGGGTTGGGGTGGGGTTCCGGATGCTGAGGAATTATGTCTAATTCGCCGGACATAATCTTAACCAAGAAGTTCTATTCAACCTCAACCCTCAGCCCTCAGTCCTCAGCCCTCACTCCTCCGCCCAATGTTTCGCTCTTTCAACTGCTTTTTGCCACATTGAAAAATTCGCCTGTGCCTGGGTGACTCCCGCACCGGGTTGAAAAGTTCGGTCGATTTGACGACTCGCGGTTAATGTAGTGTAATCTTGCCAAAAATTAACTGCCAAACCAGCAGCAAAAGCGGCACCTTGTGCAGAAGCATCAAGAACGGCTGGACGTTCTACGGGTATCCCTAAAACATCCGCTTGGAATTGCATTAAAAAGTCATTTTGACAAGCTCCGCCATCTACTTTTAGCAGGGAAATGTCGGTACCGCTATCTTGGTTGATTGCCTGTACAACTTCTTTGACTTGGAAGGCGATCGCTTCCAGCACCGCCCTAACCATGTGTTCTCGCTGGACTCCGCCTGTAATGCCGAAAAATGCCCCCCTCGCACTCATATCCCAGTGCGGCGCACCCAAACCACTCAACGCTGGAACGAAGTAAACACCCCCGTTATCCGCCACCTGCTGCGCCATTCGTTCTGTATCCGTAGCCGCAGTAATGAGTTTAATGCCATCTCGCAACCATTGGATGCAAGCTCCAGTGGTAAATATACTGCCTTCCATGCCATAACCGACTTGGATTTGTCCGTCATTGCCTGTCTGTGTCCAAGCGACAGTTGAAAGGAGTTGATTGCGCGATCGCTGTATTTTTTCTCCGGTATGCGTAACCAAGAAGCAGCCGGTGCCATAGGTGCATTTTAATAAGCCAGGGCGATCGCAACCATGAGCAAATAAAGAAGCTTGTTGATCGCCCAAAATTGCCATAATTGGCACTTCACTGCCTAATAATTCCGGCTGAGTATAACCAAATAAGCCTAAACTTGGCTGAATTTTTGGCATCAAATGAACCGGAATTTTAAATAACTTCAGTAACGTCTGATCCCACTCCCGCGAAGCCAAATTCATCAACATCGTGCGGCTGGCGTTACTATCATCCGTGGCGTGTACCTTACCACCTGTAAGGTTCCAGAGAATCCAGGTATCAATCGTGCCTGCGAAAACATTCTCTAAATCGATGGGCGAATATTCTCGTTGAATGTCCTCCAACAACCAAGCTAATTTAGTTGCAGAAAAGTAGGCATCTAATACTAACCCCGTGCGATCGTAAATATCTGCTGCGTGACCTTGACTTGCAAGTTGATTGCACAGGGGTGCCGTGCGTCGGTCTTGCCAGACAATTGCATTATGTAAAGGTCGTCCCGTGGTTTTGTCCCACAACAGACAAGTTTCTCGCTGCACGCTTAACCCAATTGCAGCAATATCTTTTGCAGTGATATCCGCCTTCTGCAATACAGTCTGCATCGCCCAACAAGTATCTTGCCAAATTTCTCTGGGGTCATGCTCTAACCAACCCGGTTGGGGATAATACTGCGTGAGTTCTTTGTAAGCAGAGCTAACAATCATCCCGTCAGCATTAAATAAGATCGCTCGGTTTCCAGTAGTACCGAGGTCTAGGGCGAGAACGTAGGCAGGAGTCGATGCAGTCATTGCAAGCTTTATTAGTAATAGATTGAGAGTTTTTCAACGTGCGAGTCAAGCCGAAGTCTCGATCGTAAACGTTGCCAAGAATGCCAAGAAAGCGATCGCTGCTACACGCATCAGACTTTGAGCGTGCAACGTCTACGTTTCTCGGCTTTTTTGTATTCCTCATAACAGACTAACTTCACTCAGAGCCTTTCCTGGGGTAGAAGTTAGCAGAAATCGTGGCAGTTAGTTTGGAGGTAGACTCTCCACGTTCTGAGACTTTGCACAAGTATTTTGCACAAGTATAAGAGTCTGCCAAGAACCAGTTCTCATCAGCAATGCGATCGCATAAATATTCACCCAGTAGCGATCGCTGTCCCAAGCAAATTTTTGAAAGGAGGGCGAAAGCGATGCCCGACGCGACTCAGACTAACGCGACTCAGACTAACGCGACTCAGACTAAGCTAACCGATACCGTGCGCCAGATTGCCCACCCGCTCACAGGTGCCACCTCGGACTACGACCCCTTGATGGAACTTGTTGGCGATGCCCGCTTTGTCTTGCTGGGTGAGGCATCCCACGGCACCCATGAATTTTATCAAGCGCGAGCCGAAATTACCAAGCGGCTGATTCAAGAAAAAGGCTTTACAGCGATCGCTGTCGAAGCCGATTGGCCCGATGCTTACCGCGTCAACCGCTACGTGACTGGTGTCAGCGACGATACCACCAGTAACGAAGCACTTTCTGGCTTTGGACGCTTCCCCGCGTGGATGTGGCGCAACGCGGATGTGGTCAACTTCATTGATTGGCTGCGCCAGTACAATAATGCTCTCCCTGAAAATGCGACGAAGACTGGCTTCTACGGTCTTGACCTCTACAGCCTACACCAATCAATCGCCGCCGTTCTCGACTACCTTGACAAAATTGACCCAGAGGCGGCAGAACAGGCGCGTCACCGCTACTCGTGCTTTGAAGACTTTGGTGAAGACGCTCAATCCTACGGGTATGTCGCCAACTTCGATGTTGAGGAATCCTGTGAGAGCCAAGTTGTCAACCAACTTTTGGAATTGCAACGTCGTGCTAGCGAGTACGCCGATCGAGATGGTCGCGTGACAGAGGACGAATTTTTCTATGCCGAACAGAATGCGCGACTGGTCAAGAACGCCGAAGAATACTATCGCTCAATGTTTCGCGGTCGGATATCGTCGTGGAATTTGCGCGATCGCCACATGGCGGAAACGCTGCAACACCTTGTCGCTCATTTGGACAAACAAAGCGATCGCACCAAGGTCGTTCTCTGGGCACACAACTCCCATCTTGGTGACGCCCGCGCAACCGACATGGGCACCCAGGGCGAACTGAACGTCGGTCAACTGGTGCGCGAACAGTACGGTCGCGACGCGGTACTCGTCGGCTTCAGCACCTACACGGGAACCGTCACCGCCGCCTCAAATTGGGACGCACCCGCCGAACGCAAGCGCATCCGTCCGGCAGTCCCAGACAGTTATGAAGGGCTGTTTCACGATACGGGTTTGCCGCGCTTCCTGCTCGCCTTACGCGACAGTGGCTCATCAATCAAAGGATTGCGGGAGCCTCGATTGGAACGGGCGATCGGTGTCATCTATCGACCCGAAACCGAGCGGAGCAGCCATTACTTCCACGCACGGCTAGCCGACCAATTTGACGCCATCATCCACTTCGACGAAACCCAAGCAGTGCAGCCACTAGAGCGTGCCGGATGGGAGACAGACGAAGTGCCAGAGACTTTTCCCTCTGGTTTTTAACTCGCCTCGCAGGAAGTCCCATGCTCTACCGGATCGAGGGGGAGCGGGATGAAACCCCGGCTGTTGACAATACTCCTGTGACCCATGCCGTTCGTGTAGAGTCTCCAAGAGAAGGCGAGGAAAGAGGAGATGGAGGAAACAGCCAGTTATTAGGCCCCACCGTAGATTTATGAATCGGCTTCTTCCCGCGAACAGGGACGGCTTCTCCCTGAGACTTTGGTACCGCATTCTAAGCGTGGAATTCTCCTCCAGCACGGCGACTTAGCTAAAACGTAATATATTTAGTTAGGTTTTTTGGAAAAAATTGCGGCATGGGGATTGAGGTACTGTGGAGTGCTGAGTCGATTATTGGGGTTCAGCGCTTTTTTGGGGCTAGCTGGAGTTGGTTCTTTAAGACCCTTACCATACTAGGGACAGTTCCGGCGATCGCCGTGGTCTTTGCTGTGGTGTTGTGGATCTGGGGGCGAGAGCTTGCCTACGGCTTGCTGGGTATTATCCTCTGGGCAACCTTTACAAACGTCCTGATTTGGACACTCTTCCCGGTGCCGCGTCCGCACGACCCGCAGATCGAGATCCGCGAAAAACAAACAGTACCGTCCTTTCCCAGCGGACACACCGTTACTGCAACTACCCTGTGGGGAACGTTAGCTGCGTTCAATCGTATCCCGATCGTGGTTGCGGTGGGTATTGTTGCGGGGGTGATGCTGAGTCGCCTATATCTCGGCGTACACTATCCGGTAGACTTACTCGGTGGCGTGTCGATCGGGCTGATCCTGGTGCTGACTTATCAGCGTTTGTGGTTCGTGCTTTTGCATTGGTTCTCCGGACGCCCCTTTCGATTTTTCTTAATCCTCGGTCTTTCCGCACCCGTTGCAGTGTTTCCTTTCACCGGCTTTTTGCCCCAAGCTTGGGAAATTTTTGGTGCTGCACTGGGTATGGGAATTGGAATGCCCCTGGAATATTGGTACGTTCATTACTCTCCAGATATACTTCCCCTCCAAAAGCAAATGTTGAAGCTGGCGGTCGGTTTGGGAGGACTTGCCTTGCTCGTACTGGTGCCTCGCCTCATCGGCATTTACGGGGTGGCGCTTGAGGTGGTGACGTTTGCGATCGCGGCACTGTGGATCGTTTTCCTGGCACCGGCACTGTTTGTACGCATGAAACTATCATCGACAGGACTGACGTAGCCATTCTCCAATCAAGCTGAAAACAGGCAATTGGGATTAAAAAAACGCTCCTTTCAAACGAATTTGCTGGAAGCGATGGATGCTACCGCCTCCCGCTGCGCTAACGCATTCCACACGATTCCCCTGACAAGTCACTTCTGCCCCATCGATCCAAGCTTGCTGCACTTCCATCCCGTGAAGTTGCACTTGGACACTGGCGTAAGGGAAAGCATAATCCCCGTGTTGTTCTTCCCAGGTCAGTTCTAAACCGTTCTCGTCCCGCACCATCCGGAATCGATCGAGCCGCGATTCTCCATATCCATCTCCGGCGTCGCTGTAAAGATGAGCTTCGCCGGTTCCTTGCACGGGTGGATAGAGGTGGAGAATCAGTTGCCGCTCTTCCTCCATTGGGAGAATACTCCCCGCCCTCACCAGCACCGGAATCTGCTCTAGCGGTGCATCCAGATTCACCAGCTGCGAACCTTCCAGTACGGCATCATCCCAGAAACGATACCAACGACCCTTGGGTAACAGGACTTCACGCGATCGCGCTTTATCCTCGACAATTGGACAAATCAGCAGTGCATCGCCCAACAAGAAAGCATCCTCTACATCCCAAAGTGCAGATTCATCGCTGTCAGCCCAGAAAAGCGGACGAACTGGAGAATAACCCTTCTGGCTTGCTTCCCAAGCCAATGTATAAAAGTAGGGCAGCAGTCGGTAGCGTAATTGCAAGAATTGCCGAATAATACTCAGGTAAGGTTCGCCATACGTCCACGGCGTGCGGTGTTCAACGTTATTAGAAGAGTGGGTGCGGCAAAAAGTCAGAAAACTTGCCATCTGGAACCAGCGCAGGTAAAGTTCAGCACTCGGATTTCCCTGAAAACCGCCGATATCCGGGCCACTATAAGGAACTCCCGATAGTCCTAACCCCACCACCGTTGCCATCGTCTGGCGCAACGCCGCCCAAGTACACTCAATATCGCCCGTCCAAGTCCAAGCATAACGTTGAAGTCCCGCCCAACCCGAACGCGAAACAATGAACGGGCGTTGATGGGGTCTATGTTCCCGCAGACTTTCGTATCCCGCCTCCGCTTGCAGCAACCCGTAGATGTTATGCGCCTCGCGGTGGTCGCCACCTCTCCCTTCCAAGAAATGCCGTGTCGGTTTGGGAAGAGAGCGATCGCCCCAAAGAATAAATGCAGCGGGTTCGTTCATGTCGTGCCAAAATCCCGCCACGCCGACATCGAGCAAGTATGCATACTGCCGACTCCACCACTTGCGTACCGTTGGATTCGTGTAATCGGGGAAAACTGACCAACCAGGCCAAACTGGGGCAACAACAAGCTTGCCGTTGGGGTGTTTGCAAAACGCATCGAGAATCTGACCCTCTAAGAACAAGTTGCTCTGGCGGCTGTACTTAATTCCTGGGTTGAGAATGGCAATAAACTGTACCCCTAGCTCAGCCAGTTCTTGCGTAAAACTTCCTAAGTTGGGAAAGCGCTCCGGGTCAATCGTAAAGGCTCGGTATCCCACCTGACAGTCAATATCTAGGTGAATCGCACTCAACGGCAAGTTATGAGCCTGAAATGTCTTGGCTTCTTTTCGGACTGCTTCTTCGGTACCATATCCCCACTTCGACTGATGATAGCCCAAAGCCCAGCGGGGAGGCAGGGGAGAACGTCCCGTCAACTCCGTGTAACGCTCTAGTAGTTCCGCTGGGGAGCCGGAAGTAAAGTAGTAACGCAGCGATCCTCCGTCGAAGTCAGCGGTGGCGACATCCGCAAACGTAAAATTGGCATTAAAAGAATTTTCATAGAAAACCAAGTAACTGCCAGCGGAGTGAAGACCCCAATAAACCGGAATGCAGATATACATCGGATCTGAACCGGGGGCATACATCCCAGCCGCGTCATAGTTCCACATCCGATAGGTTTTCGGTTGCTCGGTAACTTCTCCTTTCTCCGTCACCTGCCTCGCTGCACGCAGGTTGAGGGAAGAAGCGCGTTCTCCCAAGCCATAAATGCGTTCTTCTTCTCGCAGTTGGGCTTTGTGAATCCATCCCCCGTCTTTTCGTTGCGGCGGGAGTTCTTCCCGTAAGGGTTGCCCAGAGGCGTCGCAGAATTTCAGGCTGCCATCGATTCCGACGATAACGGTGAGATTGTGGCTCGAAACCGTCCAACCCTCCGCCGTTTCTTCCAGCGTCGTCTCGACTTCCGACCAATCCTGACGAGCGATCGCATACGGAATCGGCGGTATCCCCGGCTTCCAATCCACTCGGACTAAATCGCTAGTCAGAAAACAAATTTCTAACTCTGCTTGCTCGAAGTAAAAATTAGCACCTCGATTGCTTGGCTCGCCCCGCAGTAATTTTCCGGGGTTGTCAAAAGCCTCATCGGCTGGCGGATTGAGAAACTCTTGTTCAATGCGATCGCGTTGGCGAGAATAGACCCATGCCTGCGGCATATAACTCACATAGAGCAGCGATCCTAGAACAAAACGTATCTTTAGCGATATTTCTTTGAAGAGACTCATCGTATTTATGCCAGAACAGAGCTAATCTTTTTAACCGATTTAACAAATCTTTTAATCGAGCAACTCTTCAAGAGAAAAGCAAATTTATCTTAGTAAGCTCATCAATCCTAAGTATGATCTCTTGAATTAAAATCTCAATATGCTAAAAAATATTCTGGTAATTAAAAAGACACGGGTGACAAATTCTGGCAGAGCCGGGTTGAAAGCCGTTGAAAGCGAGTTTCGTCTAGATAGCCAGTATAAAAAAGGGGTGCCGCGTCTCCATCTATACTTTTTGAGTATAAATAGACAGAAATGAATAAACAGAAACTAATCAGAAATGTTGGTTTTTTTAGCCAAATTTAAGCCCCAAGATAGGGTATTTCTCTAAACCGACGAGTCTAAGCTGAAAGAGATAAATTCATTTAAATTGAGGAAAAAATTATGCCAGGTGGTCATGCCAGTCATAAAAGCACTTCACCAAAACCCAACACGAATGCGAATGGTCGGATTGATACTGCTGCCGACCTCTCAGTAGAGCCAGCCGATCTTCTGGATGAAGGTGTTGATGCCAGAAGAGCCGAAGAAGAAAGTCCGGAGAATGCCGCTGCGACTCAACGACCGAATCAAGGCGGATCGGGGCAAGAACAGCAGTAATCGGCATTTATAGACCATTGCCAATCAAGATGAAGGGTGCCCAATAATAAGGGTGGCTAAGGCGATCGCTAACATTACCGGGTATATCGCGAATCCGTTCGACGACAAAAATGCCCCGTTCTTGACCCAAAGCTGTATAGTCGCCGGTAATCAAGGCGATTTGTGCTTGGCGGAGGGATTCAGCTTTTGGGGTATTGCCATTTTCTAGGGCGGTATAGAAAGCATTCATCAGTGCTTGGGTACCGCCATCATCGACCATCCACAAAGACGCGATCGCCGCCCTCGCACCCGCCTTTTGCATCAGGTACCCAAAGCCTAAAATCTCTTTCCCATCACCTAATTGACCGCCGACTCCGGTTTCACAGGCAGAAAGTACGACCAGATCGGTGTTTTTCAGAGGCCAAGTTTCGACATCGCGGAAATTTGCGCGATCGCCATTGCCAAATAAAATAAACGAATCTTCTGGTTTACCCGTGACAAAAGCGGCATGAGTCGCGAAGTGAAGGATAGAATAATCGCTAATCCGGGCTAATATCTCCTTTTCGCTAAAGTCCCGATTGAGTAAACCTGTCGTGCTGGGAAGCATCGCCACCAAGTTTTCGACTTCCTTCCCTGCAAAGCGCAATCCTCCAAAGTTGAAGTTGCGATCGCCGACTTGAAAGCTGTAATTTCCCTGACTGAACGCACCCGCTAAAATCTTAGGCGCTTGGGGTTTCTTGTCCCACTCGATCAGACTCAAGGCAGTGATATTATTGACGCGGTACTTCTGCACCAACCACTGATTGCCGTCATACAAAGCCGCCAGGGGAATGTAACGCAGTTGCCCGTCTGGGGCATAGATAATCGTCTGGGCGTTCGCTTCTTTAAGGGCAGCTTCTATCGGTTGAATGAGCCAATTGTAGAGTTTTTGGGCAGGTTCTTTCGCATTCGCGTTCGGATTTTTCAAAGCTGAGCGAAAATCGACAATGGTGCGGTTGAGTTCTTCTCGTTTGACGGGGACAGTCTGATGAATCGGAGGCGCGTAGGGGGTAATGAGTACCAGTTCCAGGCGGTCTTCGAGAATCAGCGGATAGAGAAGAACGGCATCTTGTGCCAGTTTCTTGAGGTTGTCCTGTAAACCTACAAGCATTTGCGGGCTGAGGTTTTCGCTGCCTGTAGTTTGGTTCAGTTGCCCGACAAGAGTGACAATTTGGGGAGAACCGATGAAATCGAGAAATTTTCGAGTTGATTCCCGCTGAGCGGTTTCAATCTGCCGTCGGCGCTGTTCTTGCTCAGGGGTGCGATCGCTTGCGGGAATTTTCTGGAGTTTCTGTAGTTCTTTACCGATTTGGACAACGGAAGCGAGTTCAGTATTGTACTCACTCAAAAGTCGCTCTTCTAAGGGTAGATATTCCACCCCCGGTTTTGTATTTTCGTTCCCTTGTACGGTGCGGAGGTAATCGTCGAGTTCTTGAACTTTGAGCAAGTCGAGGACTCGTTGCGCTTCGAGTACCCTGTTTTCTTTGAGCAAAAGGTCAGCGAGACGACGATAGGTGGCTGCAACGGTTTCGGTGTAAGACTGCTGTTGCTCTTTTGGCAGGCTTCTTAAATCTTTGCGAATGGCTTCCGTGACATTGACGGATTGTTTCAAGAAAGCGATCGCTAATTCTGGCTGTTTCTGTTCTTCTAAAAGCAAACCAATATTATTGAGGGTTAAACCTTCCCCTGGCTTGTCGCCAATTTCTTTAACAATCGATAAAGCTTGTTGATAAAATTCCAAGGCTTTTGGGTACTGTTTCTGGTCGTAGTAAACTGCCCCAATATTATTGAGGGTTGTCCCTTCCCCTGCCTTGTCGCCAACGTCTCTGCGAATCGCTAAAGCTTGTTGATAAAACTCCAAGGCTTTTTCGTACTGTCCCAGGTTGTAGTAAACTCCCCCAATGTTATTGAGAGTTGTCCCTTCCCCCGTCTTATCGCCAATTTTTGTGCGAATTGCTAAAGCTTGTTGATAAAACTCCAAGGCTTTCGGGTACTGATTTAATTTTCGGTGAACTAACCCGATGTTGCTGAGAGTATTTGCTTCCCCTGCTTTGCTGCCAACTTCGATGAGAACCGCTAAAGCTTGTTGATAGAATTCCAAAGCTTTCGGATACTGTCCCAGATCCGAGTAAACTAACCCAATATTGTTGAAGAGCAACCCTTTCCATGCCTTGCCACCAATTTCTTTACCAATCGCTAAAGCTTGTTGATAAAACTCCAACGCTTTTGGGTACTGTCCCAGATCGGCGTAAACTAACCCAATATTATTGAGAGTCATCCCTTTCCCCGCCTTGTCGCCAACTTCGGTAAGAATCGCTAAAGCTTGTTGATAGAACTCCAACGCTTTTGCGTACTGCCCCAGTTCGCCGTAAACTTCCCCAATATTGTTAAGGGTGCTTCCTTCACCCGCCTTATCGCCAATTTCTTTACCAATGGCTAAAGCTTGTTGATAAAACTCCAAGGCTTTCGGGTACTGCCCCAGATCGCTGTAAACTCCCCCAATATTGTTGAGAGTGCCTCCTTCACCCGCCTTATCGCCAATTTGTTTACGAATGGCTAAAGCTTGTTGATAAAACTCCAAGGCTTTCGGGTACTGCCCCAGGTTGTTGTAAATTAACCCAATATTGTTGAGGATGTTTCCTTCCCACGCCTTAGCACCAATTTTCGTGAAAATGGCTAAAGCTTGTTGATAAAACTCTAAAGCTTTCGGGTACTCTCCAAGGCTGTTGTAAACTGCCCCAATATTGCCGAGGTTTGCCCCTTCTCCCGCTTCATTCCTAACTTCTCTAGCAATGGCTAAAGCTTGCTGATAAAACTCTAAGGCTTTCGGGTACTCTCCAAGGCTGTTGTAAACTGTCCCAATGTTGCCGAGGGTTGTCCCTTCCCCCCTCTTATCGCCAATTTCTCTGCGAATGGCTAAGGCTTGGTTAAAGAACTCTAGCGCTTTGGGATACTCTCCAAGGCTGTTGTAAACTGCTCCAATATTGTTGAGGGTTGTCCCTATCCCTGCCTTGTCATCAATTTCTCTGCGAATGGCTAAGGCTTGCTGATAGAACTCTAGGGCTTTAGGGTACTGACTCAGTTTGCGGTAAACTAACCCGATGTTACTGCGAGTGTTTCCTTCCTCCGCCTTGTCCCGACTTTCTACAAAAATCGCTAAAGCTTGTTGATAAAACTCTAAAGCTTTGGGATATCGATCCAAGTTGTCGTAAGCTAGCCCAATGTTGTTGAGGCTGACTCCCTCGCCTTCGCGATCGCCAATTTCTCGATTAATCGCTAAAGCCTGCTGGAATTTCTCTAAGCCTTCTCGAAATTGACCCCTATCTAATTGCTGAAGTCCCTCTGCGTTCAGCCGCTTCGCCTCCGCTTTTCTATCTTGGGTCGTTTGTGCTTGAACTACCAGCGGCTCAAAGTTTGAGGTAAGCGGTAAAAGGGGAAATGTTACCGAAAGTAGTAGAGTCGCAGTAGTAAAGCTGAGGTATCTAAGACGGTAGTGCATTGGGAAGTCCTCTTGCCGCTTGGTAGATGGCTTGCTCCCTTATCTATATCTTTATCTGAGCCACAGTTATGTAAAAATTTGCTCAATTATCAAGCACTCCGGTTAGTGGCAAAGCTCATAGCTTGCACCATTGCTAAGTCGAAGGGCATTTGTAGAGACGCGAAATTGCATACAACTTAATTCAGCGAAATTCTTCTTAAGTCGGCTCACTTAACAGCAACAAGGCGAAATGATAACAAGTTTTAGGGCAATTAAAATTCTTAAACTGCGATTCGCTCTTAACTGAACTGAATTGAGAAATCAAGACTTACAGTTTGGATGGTAAAAGCTTCCTCCTCCCTGTAAGATTCCTCAAAACGATTAGCGATTAATGGGTGCTACGCAATTTAGATTGACTGCGGACGTGACCATTTTGCGAAAAGCGCTCTGCCAAGATTTGTTGATAAACTGCTTCGTAACCGTCCGTCATCCGTTGTGCGCTGAAGTGGCTTAGCACGTGTTCTCGACAAGCGTAGCGGTTCAATTGGGCAGCTTTATCAATTGCAGCGATCGCTTCTTCAACGTTGTGGGTCAAAAAGCCTGTCTTCCCGTGAGCAATCACTTCTGGCGTAGAACCCATCTTCATTGCAATCACTGGTGTTCCCGATGCCATCGATTCAATCATGACTAACCCAAACGGTTCGCGCCAGGTAATTGGGAATAAAGTTGCAACAGCCCCTCCCATCAATGCATTCTTTTGAACATGGTTTGCTTCACCTAAATATTCAATCTGCTTACCATCAATGTGAGGCTTGATTTGCTGCTCAAAATATTCCACATCAACGACATCCACTTTCCCTGCCATCTTTAAGTGCCAGCCAGAACGCTTAGCAATTTCTATTGCCAAATGCGGCCCTTTTTCCGGTGAGATTCGACCTAGAAAAGCCAAGTAAGGGGGGTTATCCGGCTGGGGGTAAAACTCATAAATCGTTGGATTGATGCCGTTATAAACTGTAGCGACGCAGTTCAGATTTAGTCTGGGTTCCCGCTGATCATTGGAGATACTAATGAAAGGTTGACGACGGGCGTGCATAAACAGCTTTTCATTGTCTGGGGTAAAAATGCCATGCAGGGTGTGAACAGTAGGCGTTTTTACCAGATTCGCATAAGGCAAGACAGCGCAGCCCATGTGAGAGTGAATGATATCAAACTTATCTGCTTGCTCGTAGACTCGACTCAATTGCAGCATTTCGTAAATGCTATATTCCTTCACTGAGGAGTCTAAACGGAGTGCTTGTGGATGAACAGATTCTAATTTAGCGAGACTGATGGAATCACCAGATGCAAACAAAGTGACCTCATGACCGCGCCGGACTAATTCATCGCAAAGTAACCCGACAACCAATTCAATGCCGCCATAGGCTGGAGGTGGAACACGCTCCCATAAAGGAGCCACCTGTGCAATTCTCATCACTAACCTCTTAATTGTAGTAAGGTCTAATTTAGATTAGAAGAGGCTCTGTTCTATAGATGTTTTGTTCCTTGTGAAGGATTTTCTAAACAGAGGAAATTACTTCACAAAATTTTAATAAAGACTATTTTGTTTTGCAAATGCTACTTTAGGCGGAAACCTGGAATTAAGAAGGTAGAGATATCCGAACCCAAAAAATATAAAATTTGAGATATTATTTTGAGAATTAAAATACTTGTATTATGAGAATTTTGCGCGTAATAATCTCTTTTTATCTGGCGCTATAACAACCCTATTGGAATTGTGAATCAGCAGAACAGATGACCGACTTCCTTAAAGAAGTCGGTCATCTCGCTCTCACGCATCATTTAGGACTGCTATACCTTTCCGGGAGCAATCGGGCAAAACATAACTAACATGTGAGGTGCGTTCCAGTTACCTCCCACTCAGCTCAGTATTGAAGTAACCGATTAGCTTCCCACAACAGGTTTCGTTGAGGCAGCACAATAACTATCACTCACGACTGTAGAGGTAGAAGACATCTTTACAACTTGTCTGCCAGATTCTCCGGAGTGCAACTGTTTCTCCGGATGCATCACAATCTTCTTACAAACAACTTGATGGCTGCCTACATCTGCAAAGCTCCAGATGTAATTTTCAAAGTCACTGCTAGTCGCGTTAGCTGGAGATAGCGCTAACGCAGACAATAACACTATCTCCAAAGTTAATAGAGCTACGATCGCAATTCTCAGCATAGTATTTCTACCGAACTAAAAATTTTCCTCATCTGTATTTCTCTAATTATTCCCTGAATTTTCGTCTTCGTAAAGAACCAGGCTTAACCTGGATTCCAGGGAGATGCAACCGTACCACGCTTCAATCTCCAGCTGCAACACTACTGGAGATTGAAGGCTGCTGTGGGTGTGTATTTTAAAATCTCAGTTCAAGCCACTGATGCGGCGATTGAAGCAGCACTTAACAGACAAATTGGAATAATCCTTTAACTTGTGGGAATGCACAAAGCTGTTATGTGAACAAATTAACCGCGATCGCACTTGCAGTGATTGCGATCGCGTTTAGTTGTCGTTTCAGCAACAGACGGAATTGCTCCCGTCTGCTGCCATGTTTCTCAGGAGGAATGGAGGATGCGAAGCGCGTTAATTAGGAAGCGATCGCTGATTCAGCTTGAGCCTGGTCATTATGACCGTTACCTTGTTCGCTATTCGCTTCTACCGTCGTGGAAGCATTTGTGGAAGCATTTGCCCCAGCGATTTCCTTTGGCATCGCTATAGCGCTATCGCGCATGGCTACGCTAACGCTGCCCACGCCTTGGCTTTCACCCAAGTTGAGTCTGACAACTCGGCGTTGCGCTTCTTCCACCTTAGGTAGAGTCAGCGTTAAGACGCCATTCTGGAAGTCAGCTTGTACCCGCTCGTTTTGGATATGAACCGGCAAAGGAATCATCCGTTGGAATTTACCGTAACGAAACTCCGAGCGGAAATATCCTTTCTCTTCAACCTTGTTTTCAGAGCGGTGTTCCCCCGAAATTGAAACTGCATCACGAGTCACTTGGACATCGAGATCCTTAGCTTCTAAACCGGGGAGTTGTGCCCTAAGAATGAGGTTGTCCTCCATATCTTGAAGTTCAACCAAAGGCGTCCAAGTCATCTCAGACTCGCGGTTGCCTCTTGCAAGTTCCTCAAACAGTTCGTCAAATTGACGGCGTAAGGTTTCTATTTCGCGGAATGGTTGCCAACGTATTAGTGCCATACGTTCAGTTACCTCCGTTATAGACTTAACTCACTCAACGTTATCGTTTGATAGGCTCGCGCACAGCTTCTTTGATTGCGATTATTTAATATGGAGAAGCTGCTTTACCTGAGGCAAGAAAATAGTCTTTTTCAGTAACTGGATACACTGCTAATTACTTTGAGAAAGCAGCTTTCAGTCACAAGACTTATTTACTTGTTTTAATCTAATATTGTTCTATCCAAAAACTTTTGTCATTAGGGAAAACCCTACCTAGTAAGTAATGCTTTCCACCCATATTGTAGGGCCGCACAACCGCGAACCTTTCCTGCTCGTGTACGGCAATAACCAATGATTAAGGTGGTCAACACCGTCTTACTGGATTTTCTCTAACTTTATACAATAGCGACAGCGTGAAGGACTCAAACCAGGAATCCTTCCCTCAGATGTTTATGATTTATCTTCCAGTTTCACTACTTCTATTTATCCTGTTCCTGCTGCTACTACCTTTTCTTTGGTTTGCTTTAGCGGTGGATGTGGTGCAAATTGCGGTAGCCAAGCTAGGATTTTCTCCCGGTATGGCTGTTTTATTACTAACAGCAGTTATTCTGGGCAGCACTATCAATATCCCCCTCTATCGAGTGGAATCCCAAGCTGACTTGATCGATGACTTTACCTCCTTCTGGTTAAGGCAATTCTGGGGGATTCCTCTGAGGAAAGTGCGGCGTTCAACTGTCGTAGCTTTAAATGTGGGAGGCGGATTAATTCCGCTAGTTGTGGCGCTGTACCAATTTACCCGTGCAGATCCGCTCTTCATTGTCCTAGTGACTGCAATTGTCTCGCTTGTTAGCTACTACGGGGCGAAAGTGGTGCCGGGAATTGGTATTCAAATGAGTCCATTATTGGCTCCCCTAACCGCTGCGCTGTCTGCCATTGTGATTGCAGGGGTTCATGCTGCTCCTGTCGCGTTTGCTGGGGGCGTATTGGGAACGTTGATTGGTGCGGATTTGCTGCATCTGAAGGAAATTCAAGCAATGACACCAGGAGTGCTGAGTATCGGCGGAGCCGGAGTCTTTGATGGCATTGCTTTATGCGGTCTTTTTGCCTTGCTATTGACTTAAATTGACACTCCTAGGACGGAAGCCTCTGGGAGTCTCGATTCAGCACAAACGTAAAGCTTTCGCCAGGAAGCCATAAAGTGACCCAGATCGTACTCGTGCTGCGATTGAGTTCGCCATTTCTTGTGATTTGAATCACAAGAGGCGGCTAAAAGAATCACTTTTTGCTATCCCATCGCATCACCAATGACAACCGGAAATTCACCGATATTATAGATATCGAGTTCAAGTCCCAAACGATGCCTTCTATCCAACTTCTCCCCACCGCCCTCTCTGAGTTATTCGCTCAAGTTACTTATTCTGGTTCCCTGACGCTTGCTGACCGCTACGGACTTATGGCAGCGCTACTTGATGATTCGTTGGGTGAAGAAGAGAGAGATGTCATCGACCGTCTGCTTCGCGCCGCGTGTAAAGGACGGCTTTCGTTAGTGGAGCAAATTTCGGCTGTAATGTAGAGAACAAAGCGGACGGGACTCTAGATAAAAAATAATCGGACTCGAAAGAACTCACTCCTCAGTACACTCCAGATGGGTACTGGGGTTTTTTGTTTTTAATCGCTTTGATTTGGCGAATGTTGGAGTTTAAATTAATCTGAGTTTGGGATAAGAAAAGGAGGAGACATGTAAGCTGAAATGAGTTAAATCTATAATTCAGCCAGTTCCTTCCATATCTAGTGCCAGAAGAACTTTTATGGCACATCGACGATTTGTGCTGCCACTCTGAACTCCAGTGGCGAAAGTCCCGGCTTCAGCAGCCAAAACCCGGAATTTAAGCTGTACAACGGTCGTGCTCAGCGGCAGCAGATCGCCTTTGCATCTATACCAAGATATCTAAACTGTCCGCTGCAACAGAGTGGTTGTACTGCGCCACAGCGGTGGTTGATTTACAGCGTTTCAAGCAGGATAGATGACTTGACCCCGAACCGGGAGGAAGATGGAAAACTCAGTGCCTTGCCCCAACTCCGACTGGACTTCCAGCCGACCATCATGTTTCTCTAGCACAATCTGACGGGCGATCGCTAAGCCTAACCCCGTTCCCTTGCCAACCTCTTTGGTGGTAAACAAATGATCGAAAATCTTAGTTTTAACTTCCTCATTCATGCCTTTACCATTATCATTAATGCGAATTTCAACCGTATTTTGTTCTGGTAATAATGCAGTTTGAATCGCGATCTGTTGGGGATGATGTTCTAATTTTTCAAAGGTTGTTTGCTGTGCCATTTCATCGAACATATCAATCGCATTAGCCAAAATGTTCATAAACACCTGGTTAAGCTGACCGGGGAAGCAATCAATTTCAGGGATTTCACCGTAGTTTCGGATAACTTTAATGGCAGGCCGATTTTCATTCGCGTTGAGTCGATACTTGAGAATTAACAGCGTACTATCTAACCCTTCGTGCAGCTTGGCGCTAACTTTGTGTTCCGTATCGGCACGAGAGAAGGTACGCAGACTGGTGCTGATGCCTTTGATGCGATCGGTCGCTCCTTGCATTGAGTCAATTAACTTAGGTAAATCCTCCAATAGAAACTCTAGGTCAATTTCTTGGGCCAATTTGGCTACTGAACCAGTAGGCGGCTGGTGCTGCTGGTAGGTGTCTAAATACTCACGCAGGTCTTTTACATAATCTTTGGCATTATTAATACTGCCGTTGAGGAAGCCGACTGGGTTATTAATTTCGTGAGCAACTCCTGCCACCAAGTTACCCAAAGTCGCCATTTTTTCATTTTGCACAATCTGAAGCTGAGATTCTTCTAGCTTTTGAGCATAGGCTTGGGCTTGCCGATAGAGGCGAGCATTCTCCAGTGAAATCGCAGCTTGGGCACAGAGCAGATTCAGCAACTTAACGCGATCGCGGGTAAAGGCTCCTGTTGCCAGGTTATTTTCCAGATAGACCATGCCCAGCAACTTGCCTTGTTGCAGAATGGGGCTGCACAGCAGACTCTTGGGCTGTTGGTTTTGGATATACACATCACCGATCAATAGCGGCTCTTGCACAGCGTTGCTAATCACCGCAGACTGCAAGTTGCGTTTAACTTTTGTTACCAAACTGATGGGCACTATACCACTATCGACAAGCGACTGCGCCGGATGCAGAATCTGCGTTTCGATTTGACCCGATTCCGTAAGCTCTGCCTTAGCCTGAACCGTGAGATTTTGTTCCTCACTCAACATCAAAGCGCACTGCGTCGCCCCTGAGGTTTGGATTACCGTAAGTAAGAGAGTGCCAATTAACTGCTCAAGCTCAATTTCACTAGAAAGAGTTTGGGAAGCTTTGAGGATGGCAAACAGATCCAGGGAATCAGAAATACTGGTGGAGGAAGTATTAGTAGCGGTGACAGTTCCAGTGGCAAATACGGTTTCGTCAACAGAGAATGGTGTCTGCGTTGGTTGGAGGATGGGAGCCAGTAGTTGAGGATAGCGAGTTTCTAAGTCGGCGAGTTTGGCTTTCGCCCCCCAGCGAGCATAGCCATAATAGGCTTCAATTATATAAGCTTGGGCGATCCGCTCTTTTTTCCAAGCCAGGTAGAATTTTGCCGCCAGTTCATTGGCAAGGGCTGCTTCCTGAGGGTAGCCATTCGCTTTGGCACCGGCGATCGCTAGGTCATACAGTTCTATCGCTTCCGTTTTGCGATCGAGAACGCGATGTTTTTCAGCTTCTACTAGATGATATTTGTGCAAGTAATTCATGGGGCCATAATCTGCCCACTCTTTTAGCTTGGCTTGATTTTCTTGCATTCGCTGCCATCTAGGTCCTGACTCCAACATCGATTCCGGGGGAGTCGCCAGCACGGTTAGGGAATCATAGAAATATAAGATCGGTTCAACGGTACTTCCCATCCCTCCGGCTAAATACTGTCGGGTTTGAGTGGCATCGTATTCCGCCTTGGCAAAGTCTTCCAGCCAGTAATTCAATGTGAATCGATACAGGTAAAAGAAAGATAGTCGGTAAAAATCGACTTTTGCCTCATCCAGAACTTGTTCTTCATAGGCATCCTGGCGTAGGAGAATCTCTTCCTCTGACTCACCCAAAAGAATTTGAGCCACTTGCCAGTAAGCCAAAACACAGTTTGCTGCCGTGACTTGGTGGAGGTCGCACAACTGTTGGTAATAGGCACGAATTTGGGGTTCGAGTTCAGCGAGCGGTTGACCGCACCAATAAGCATTGAAGCAGTACAACTGGGCATCGTAGCCCATAAATTCTAGATTGCCAGTTTCCAATCCAGCTTGATAGCCTTCCAGCAGAATAGCCAACGTTTCTCGCAGATGGATCGTCCAGTGACCCACATATCCCCCCATTAACAGGGCTGTTGCGGCTCGAATATTTTTGGCATCTGGCTCTGAGGCGAGTTGGTATCCTAATTGCCCAAACTGAGGCACCTTGGTCATGTCTCCCCACAATATCCTCAGTTGAAAGGCGTAACCCGCGTAGCAGTAAGGCGAAACCGGACTATTGCCAAACTGAATTGATAATTTAACCTGGAGGGCTACGACCAGAAAATAAAGCTTTGTGCCGGACATATAGCAGACGGGGGTCAGTCGCGCTGCATTTTGCATAATCGCGAGCTGCTGAGGATCGCTCATGGGGGGCAGATGAAGAAATGACTCAATGGCGCGATCGCCAATTAAGGCATCAATTTCCTGCTTCAGGAGCCGAATATCCTCTAGCGTTGTTTCGTCTGGCAGGTTCACGCCCAACATTCGGAAGACCGATTGACCGATCGCGATCGCTTCAACAAATTGATTGCGGGCGACTAACGCCTGAATTCGGACTTGATAGACTTGCACCTGTTCTAGTGGTGTTTTCGCACGAGCAATCACCGCTTCAATCCACCGATCCATCTGCTCAAAAGCACCCGCCAAAAAAGCCACCTCGGCAGCTAAGTCGTGCAAGGATAGGGTCATTTCATACTGCCGGTGCCAAGCATCTGTTCCTAGCAGTTGCAGCCCTACGGTGGCATATTCGCGGGCGGCTTGATAGGCGGTTGCCAGTCTGGCTTTGCGGCAAGCCATGAGGTTGAGTTGGGCGAGTTCGTCCCGTTCCTGTTGTGCCTCAACCAGCGTCGTTCCATAGTTCAACTGATTGACGATTTCAAAAATGCGTTCTTCTCTGGCGGCTGGGGACACTTGTTGCAGCAACAGTTGTCCGATTTGGTAATGGGTCGTCTGTTTTTGCTCGTTAGGGATGAGAGAATAGGCGGCTTGCTGAACGCGGTCGTGGAGAAAGCGATAGGAACAGTTAAAGGTTTCTGCCTGGTTGACTTCTGCCACCTGAAGTGGTGACGGCTGATAAAACTTATAGACCTCGGCAATCGGTAAAATCACGCCTTCTTGCAAGGCTTTCCAGAGGTCGATGGCGGTATCTTCGGGCGATCGCTCATTGACAATCGCCAGGGTCGCCAAATCGAACTGAGCGCCAATGCAAGCTGCCAGCTTCAAAGCAGTCTGGGTTGCAGCAGGTAATTTTTGCAACTGAAGTGCCATGAACTCAACGACATCATCCGTGAGCGCGAGTAACTTCACCGTTGCTAAGTCGCACTGCCAATGTCCTGCCTGGGAATCAAACGAAATATAGCCGTCCTCATGCAGGGCTTTGAGAAATTGGGTGAGGAAGAAGGGATTCCCCTTGGTTTTTTGATAGATCAACTCTGTCAATGGCTGAGCCAATTCAATCGAGCAACTCAGCGTATCTGCCGTTAACTGATTCACATCCGCTTGGCTCAGGGGTTCCAGGGTGAGGGTATGGATCGGGGTTTCAGCTTTTTTGACCTCATCGAGCATCAGCATCAAGGGGTGAGTCGGGAACACTTCGTTATCCCGATAGGCTCCGATGATGAACAGATAACCGCGCTCGCGCTCTGTCAGCAGTAGCTTCAGCAAGTTCAAAGAAGCGGAATCAGCCCACTGCAAGTCATCCAGGAAAATGACCAGTGGATGCTCTGGGGTGGTGAACACCGTGATGAACTTCTGGAACAGCAGATTGAAACGGTTCTGAGCGGCGCTACCAGAGAGTTCGGGTACAGGGGGTTGCGAGCCAAGTACCTGTTCGAGTTCAGGAATTACCTCGATCAGCACCTGACCATTGTCACCCACTGCTGCCAGGATCTTCGCTTTCGACTCTTGCAACTGCACGTCATCATTGCTCAGCAGTTGACCCATCAGGTCGCGGAAGGCTTGGACAAAGGCGCTAAAGGGAAGATTGCGGTTGAACTGGTCGTATTTACCTTTGATGAAATAGCCATGCCAACGCACAATCGGCTTATGCACTTCATTGACGACGGCGGTTTTGCCAATGCCGGAAAAACCGGCTACCAGCATCAGTTCGGAGGCTCCGTTGGCAACTCGACCGAATGCATCGAGCAAGGTTTGAACTTCTTGTTCTCGTCCGTAAAGTTTTTCGGGGATCAAAAAGCGATCGCTGATATCCCGTTCACCTAAGTTAAACCAGGCGTGTTTGTTCGCAACACCATACTCTTGCTGGCATCTCATTAGATCGTGCTTAAGACCGAGGGCACTTTGATAGCGCTCTTCCGCATTCTTAGCCATCAGTTTGCGAAGGATTTCACCGAGCAGGATGGGCAAATCTGGGTTGAGATCGCAGACAGAGAGGGGTTGCTTCGCTATATGGGCATGAACCATTTCCATTGGCTCGTCAGCTGGGAACGGTAACTGTCCTGTGAGCAGTTCAAAAAAGGTAATTCCCAAAGAATAGAAATCGCTGCGATAGTCAATCCCCCGGTTCATCCGCCCGGTTTGTTCTGGTGAGATATAGGCTAGGGTGCCTTCTAGAATGTTGGGATTTTGAATTTCTTGGGTTTCGCGGGGTAACAGGGAAGCAATGCTAAAGTCAATCAGCTTAATCTGCCCAGTTTCGGGTTGAATCAGAATGTTGGCGGGTTTAATGTCTTTGTGAATAATTCGTTGCTGATAGAGCTGGTGGAGGACATCCACAATTTGCAGAGCAATTGGCCAGAATTGTTCAACCGTCAGCGGGGAAGTCTGGATGTAATGACGTAGAGAGATGCCACCAATGTCTTCCATCACCAAGGCATAGCCATGAGCATAGGGTTCTAGACTCATCGGTTGGACAATGCCTGGAATGTCGAGATTTTTTGCGATCGCATACTGATTGCGAAACTGCACCAATTCGCTGAAGCTAGGATATTCGTGCCGCAGTGTCTTAATCACCACCGGACATTGCTGTAACCTTTGCACTCCTCGATAGACAGCTGTCCTAGAACCTAGATACAGTTGCTCAACCAAGGTATAGCCAGAAAGTTTTGGGAATTGCTGTACTAGAGGAGTCATTAGGTTTAAAAAGCGAGCTTTAACTTTATTCCTAGGATTCCCTAAAATGTTACGTATGTAACAAATAAGCTAAAAGTACAACTTACTTAATTATTCAGAAACTTTCTATATATACCTATCGGCAGGAGTATTAGCACACAGCATCCCTAAGAACAGACTCGCTCGAGTGTCGGAGGGAACTGGAGTGAGAGAAGCATTGGCGAATGCGAGTTTTGAGCCAAGCCCAACACTTTTCAATTCGATTGAGGTCAGGAGAATAGGGGGGCAGATTACAACAGCCTCAATCCAGCCTAATCAAGTAGTGGTGCAATGCGTCCGCCATGATGGAACGTCGCGTTATCAACAATTACCACCTGTCCCTCAGGGTGAACCAGATGTGTGGTTTGATTGCAAGAATGCCATCAGCCTAAGAAACCGTCGGATCTGGACTTTGCTTTGCCCCAAGTTGCTTAACCCGAACTCAGGTTAAATAACCCTCCCCGGTAAAACTTCGGTTCCGGTCTTTTTGGGAGTAGGATGCAAAAAAACCTTTGGAAGGAGAAATCTCTGTGTCCTTCAGAAACCCCTTACCCAACTACATTAACGGCGAGTGGTGTGCTTCCCGCGCCACTGAATACCTGGATGTGGTAAATCCCGCTACTGCCGAAGTTTTAACTCAGGTTCCCTTATCACCTGCAAGCGATGTAGAGGCGGCTGCTGTTGCGGCGGCTGCTGCCTATCCGAACTGGCGACGCATCCCACCAACGGAACGAGTGCAATATTTATTTAAATTGAAATTTCTGTTAGAAGAACATTTAGATGAGTTATCTCGCATCGTGACGCTGGAATGCGGGAAGACCTTTGCTGAGTCAAAAGCAGAGTTACAACGGGCAATTGAGAATGTAGAAGTCGCTTGTGGGATTCCCATGTTGATGCAGGGTTACAACCTGGAGGATGTTGCCCGTGGGATTGACGAAATGATGATTCGTCAACCCGTGGGAGTGACCGCAATCATCGCGCCGTTTAATTTTCCTGGGATGATTCCCTTCTGGTTTTTGCCCTATGCGATCGCTTGTGGCAATACAACCATTCTTAAGCCTTCTGAAAAAGTCCCTTTGACGATGCAGAAGGTCTTTGAATTACTAGAAAAAACTGGATTGCCTAAAGGCGTCGTCAATTTGGTCAATGGTGCCAAAGAAGTGGTCGATGCAATCTTAGAACACTCTACAATCCGCGCCATTAGTTTTGTCGGTTCTTCACCCGTTGCCCAATATGTCTACAGTAAAGCCGCCGCCTTTGGGAAACGAGTGCAATGTCAGGGAGGCGCGAAAAATCCCATCATTGTCCTGCCAGATGCGGATATGGAAATGACGACTCGAATTACCGCCGATAGTGCTTTTGGCTGTGCTGGACAGCGCTGTTTAGCGGCTTCTGTGGCTGTGACGGTGGGAGAAGCACGGCACACTTTTACCGAAGCGATCGCAAATGCGGCACAAACACGAGTCGTTGGCTATGGCTTGGATGAGAATGTCCAAATGGGTCCGGTAATTACCCGTCAAAGTCAAGCACGAATTGAGCAATTAATTCAACAAGGAGCCGACGAAGGTGCGACGGTATTAGTAGACGGACGCAGCGCCAAAATTCCCGGTTACGAACAGGGAAACTTTGTCCGACCGACAATCTTGCAAAATGTCAACCCAAAAAGCGAATTAGCTCGTACAGAAATCTTTGGTCCGGTGTTAGGAGTGATGCATCTAGAGACGATTGAGGATGCGATCGCACTAGTCAATAGCGGTCAGTGGGGAAATATGGCTTGTTTATTTACTAGCAGTGGTGCGGCGGCGCGGCAGTTTCGGTATGAAGCAGAAGCTGGCAATATTGGCATCAATATAGGAGTCGCTGCACCGATGGCGTTCTTTCCGTTTAGTGGTTGGAAAGACAGCTTCTACGGCGATTTACACGGTCAAGGGAAAGACGCTGTGCAGTTCTTTACCCAAACAAAAGTTGTAGTAGAACGCTGGCCTAAAACGTGGTCGCGTCAGT
>NZ_JAMPJZ010000042.1:0-54568 GCF_039961835.1 Trichocoleus sp. ST-U1 | reverse complement strand
AGCTCCGTATACGGCATACCAACTCCCCAGTTTCTTGATGCTGATCTACTCCCTTATTGTGCAATCTCGATTATGAACTGGCACACTACTTGACCATTCATGCAGGAGGTCTATTGAGTACGAATCCAGGGAGAACATTTTCTCCGGATAAAGTAGTAGGTGATTGCAGCACTTCTACTTCTTGACCTTGGCGATAAATTTATACTTGCTTGGATTTGCGGTTAATTAACAAACCCAAAACAGTGCCATTGTCTCGATATTCTTTCATTTTCTCTTGAGCGACTTTCAAACTATCGCTTGGTGAAAGTAACTCAACTACAAAATCAGGACAAATGGGGGGGAATTTCTCTTTCTGCTGCTGAGTTAGCGCATCCCATCGTTCCAGTTTCACCCAAGCAGCATCAGGAGAACGATCCGCACCATTGGGGAGTTTGAAACCTGTTGATGAATCGAAAACTTTACCCAATCTATTTTGCTCGTTCCAAATCCAAAGTTGAGCAGTTAGTCCGGCGTTGCGATTTCCTGTTTCTCCCCCGGCGGGTGACATGATGATTAATTCTCCCGTAGCAGTGCGCTCAAATCTTAGATTTTCATTTACTTGGCAAAGCTGAAAAAATTGCTCGTCTGTCAGTTGAATAATTGGGTTTAGATTGAGGGTTAGGGCAGTCATTTCTCGATTTTGGATTTTAGATTTTGGATTATCTAAACCATGTAGAGACGCGATTAATCGCGTCTCTACAACATCCATACAAGGGTTTAGTCTACGACTATTCTATTCCTTCAATTCGGTCTTCAACCTCCTGATACAATTCGCGTAGCATTTGTAAGTTGCTTTCGCTGGTTTCCCAGTACCCGCGACCATTGACTTCGAGTAAGGTTGCGACAACTTTGCGGAAAGAGTGAGGATTGAGATTCATTAGCCGCTTCCGCATCTCTTCATCTTGGATAAACGTAGTATTTGTATCCTCGTAAATCCAGTTATCGACTGCACCAGCAGTTGCAGACCAACCCATCGTATTTACTAGGCGCTTCGAGAGTTCGCGGACACCTTCGTAACCGTGACTTAGCATCCCTTCGTACCACTTGGGATTGAGTAGTTTGGTACGGGCATCTAAGCGGACGGTTTCTGATAGCGTGCGGACTTGGGCGTTGGCGGTTGTAGTGTCAGCAATGTAGGATGCTGGCGTTTTGCCATCGCCGCGCAGAGTGGCGACAACCTTGGTGGGATCAGAGTCAAAGTAGTGAGACACATCCGTGAGACTAATCTCGGAAGAATCAAGATTTTGGAACGTCACTTCGGCGGTTTTCAGCGTTGCTTCAAAAATCTGACGCGACTGTTCCATTGTGCCTGGGCTATCGGAGGTGAAGGCAAAGGATTTGCGGCTGAGATACATATCTTGTAGCTCAGATTCGCTTTCCCAAGTGCTGTTTTCTACAGCCAGGTTGATATTAGAAGAATAAGAACCAGAGGCATTAGAGAAAACGCGAGTTGCCGCTTGACGCAGGTTGATGCCCATTTCCTCCGCCTGTAGTAAGGCGTGTTTGCGGACAAAGTTCATCGATAGGGGTTCATCGGCTTCTGCTGCCATCTTCACGGCTTGGTCAAGTAGGTTCATCTGGTTGATGAACAAGTCGCGGAAGACACCAGAACAGTTGATGACTACATCAACGCGGGGGCGTCCGAGTTCAGCCAGGGGAATCAGTTCCAGTTTGTTGACTCGTCCCAAAGCATCTGGCACAGGTTTTACGCCCACCATCCACATAATTTGGGCGAGGGATTCGCCGTAGGTTTTGATGTTGTCGGTTCCCCAGAGGACGCAGGCGATGGTTTCGGGATAGGCACCCGTTTCGGCCCGTTGCCGTTCTAGCAGTCGGTCTACAACGACTTTGGCGGATTTGACTGCGGCTGCGGTGGGGATAGATTGGGGGTCGAGGGCGTGGATGTTTTTGCCGGTCGGCAGGACATCTGGGTTGCGGATAGGATCGCCACCTGGCCCCGGAAGGATGTATTCGCCTTCTAAGCCTTTGAGTAAGGCACCCAGTTCGTTATCGGCACAAACTTGCTGGAGGCAGAATTCCAAATACTCAAATAGAGGCTTAATCGCTTCTGGATCAACTTTCGCATAGCCTGCTTTATGCAGGGATTCGATCCAAGGTTCCTTCTTGCCCATGTTGAAGAAGTTGAGCTTGGAAACGAGGGAAACGCGACCATCGGCGTCAGTTTGTTCTTTGACGAGGGCGGAAACAGCGGCACGAGTGGCAAGGGTGATGTCTTGCAACAGCTGGACATCTTCTAAGATGCCTTTGTCGTTGTTTTTGTAAATGTCGTCAATGTCGCGTCCGATGCTGTTGGCGATGATGCGAGGAAGACTGAGAATTTCTTCTTCGTTGCGGTCGAGAGAGGCGATATTGACCAAGGTCGCGATCGCTTCTTCTGCACTCGGCGGTTTCCCAACGACGTGCAAGCCACAAGGCAATAGCCGCGACTCAATTTCCATCAGTCTCCGGTACACCAAGCCGACGAGAGTATCCCGTTCCTCGGCTGTCATCTCTTTGGCATCTTTCTCAGGCAAGGCGATATCTTTATCTAGATTCACCATGCGAGACTTATCTACGATCGTGTTAACAATCTGGATGCCGCGTCCCGTATCTTTGAGAGTTTGATAAGAACCGATTAACTCGCTCAATTCCTGCAAACCCTTGTAGAGTCCAGCATTTTCTGCCGGGGGAGTTAAGTAGGAGATGGTTTCCGCGTAGCTGCGGCGCTTGGCAATGGTGGCTTCGCTGGGGTTATTCGCCGCGTAGTAGTAAAGATTGGGAGTATTCCCAATCAAGTTATCGGGGTAACATTCGTTAGACATCCCCATCTGCTTACCAGGCATGAATTCCAGCGACCCATGCGTGCCGAAATGCAGCACGGCGTCGGCTTTCCAAATTTGCTCTAAATAGGTGTAATAAGCGGCAAAACCGTGATGGGGACTGGCAGAGCGGGAGAATAGCAACCGCATCGGATCGCCTTCGTAGCCAAAGGTTGGCTGGACGCCGATAAAGACGTTGCCAAAGTGTTTGCCGAAGATTAATAAATTCTGCCCGTCGCTGTTGAGATGTCCGGGTGGTTTACCCCAGTTTTCTTCTAGCCGTTGAGAGTAAGGCGTTAAGTCTTCATACTCCGGAACTGACATCCGATAGGCGATATTCAATTCGGGAGTACTGTATTGCGCTTGGGCATCGTGGATGACTTCTTGCATCAACGCCATCGGTGACTCTGGCAGTTCGGGGAGGTCGTAGCCGTTCTGCTTGAGGGCTTTCATCACCTCGTAGATGGAACCAAATACATCCAGATAAGCAGCAGTTCCGACGTTACCCTTGTCCGGTGGGAAACTGAAGACGGTGATAGCAACTTTCT
This sequence comes from Trichocoleus sp. ST-U1, assembly GCF_039961835.1. Classification (NCBI taxonomy): domain Bacteria; kingdom Bacillati; phylum Cyanobacteriota; class Cyanophyceae; order Leptolyngbyales; family Trichocoleusaceae; genus Trichocoleus; species Trichocoleus sp. ST-U1. Next base: position 51,162 of record NZ_JAMPJZ010000042.1, on the reverse strand, counting down.
TTTGGAGTTTTGGCTTGCGGCGCAGGTTTGCCCATTTTAAGGCGCGTTGCGCGATCGCTTCTATGCGATCTTGAAGGGCGATCGCTTTCCCAGTGGCTCCATCCCTTCCGGAAAGGATAATCGGCTCAATCGCTCCATCTAGTTCGGGGATGGCAATTTGCAATGCCACTTGCACCGGATGCAGCCCTAAATCGCTATTTTCCCACTCTTCTGTTGTTTGAAATACCAGCGGCAGTGCCACCATGTAGGGGCGATTCAGGCGTTTGAGCGTGTCAATTGCTTTGGGATGATCTTGTCTAGCAGGACCACCGACCAGGGCAAATCCGGTCAGGGATACCACCGTATCCACGATTGTCTGGTTGCCTTGGAGGAAGAAAGCCTCAACTGGCTTAGAAAAATCTAAACCGGAAGCAAAGACGGGAATTACCCGTGCGCCCATTGCTTCGAGTTCCTGCACCATCGCCACATAATGGGCATCGTCGCCTGTGACGAGGTGAGTGCGTTGCAGCACTAAGCCCACACAGGGAGCCAGGGGATCTTTGAGATCGGCAGAAATATCGTTGCGGCTGTTGTACCAGTTGAAATATTCTTTGACATCCTCAAACATCTGGGGTGCCAAGGGGTGCCAGATCCCCATATCAACATAGGTGACGGGGTCTTTGTATTGGAAAGACGAGCCACGGCGCGTCTCTACACCCTTGAGAACGTATCTATCCGCCAGCATCAGCAGAAAGTTCTCTAGGTTTTCTGAGGAACCGCCTAGCCAATATTGGAAGCTGAGCATGAAGTTCCGAGCATCCTGCGCTTTGTCCATTGGCAGGTATTTCAGAACTTTGGGCAAAGTTTGCAGCAGCTTCAGCATCCCATCCTGGAAGCCGCTACCGGATTTTTCTTTGCGCTTCCGCATGAATTGGGCGATCGCGCTCTTAGATTGCCCTAGCTGGGCCATCGAGAAGCTGCCCATTTTGTTCAGGCGCATCACTTGCGGCATCGATGGAAAGACAACAGCGACATCAAGCGCGTCGCGGTGGGGTTCTACTGCCGCAACAACTTTATCGGCTAAGTCTTCAATAAAAATCAGGGAAGCGATAAAGATATTGGCACCCGCAACGTCTCGCTTAAAACCCTCGTAGTTTTCCGGGTCGCGCAATTCTTCAAGCAGATAGCCGCTAATTTCGATGGCTAAGCCGGGATGGTTCTCGTTAATTGAGCGAACCGCTCCTGAGAGGGCACTCTGGTACTGCGGCTCTAGCACGACATAGACCACCTTGAGTAGCGATCGCCCCCGCAGGTTGTCCGGGGCAATGTGGCGAATGGTGGACTTGACGTGAGTGAACATTCGCGTAGGCTCCAAATGATAACGTGTTCTCTTATTTTGGAAGGCAGAATTAAAGATACAGAAGTCTGAGGCGATCGCTCATCTTTCTGAATTCTGGGTTCTGATGATTGATTGGCTTATGAAGTGTTTTTACCAAAAAATGCTTACCCAGTGAGGGGTTTGGGCATTATCTGACACAATTCGATAAAAACTTTGCAACAATTTTTTATATTTATTGACAAATATGAAAGTGCTTACTCATTTTTTTGCAAATAAGTATTAAGTTTTGGAGAGGCGGGGAATGCCAATATCGGACATCTTGATTCTTTCAAATGGCCCTGGGGAGTTAGCGACCTGGGTTCGTCCTGTGGTAAAAGCTTTACGGGAACAACTAGGGGATGACCGTTTGGCAGTGCGGATCTCGGTCGTTCTGTCTCCTTGTCCCAACGCGAGTGGCAAAGAAGCAGAAATTGCCCAGTCTTACCCGGAAGTAGACCGAGTACAGGGGGCAGAGAAGTTTTGGGAGTTCTTACTGTGGGGAAAGACGGCGGAAAACTGGGATTGGCGCGATCGCGGTGTGGTTCTGTTTCTCGGTGGAGATCAAGTTTTTCCCGTCGTTATTGGCAGACGCTTGGGTTATCGCACAGTTATTTATGCAGAGTGGGACGCCCGTTGGCACAGTTTGATTGACCGATTTGGCGTCATGAAACCGGAACTCATCGCCCGCATTCCCCAGAAATATGCTCATAAGTTTTCGGTTGTCGGGGATTTAATGGCAGAAGCGGCAGAATTAAACACTAAAAATGAAAAATTAGAAATTTCCGAGGCAATCTATCCGGGCGAAACGATTGGGTTATTGCCTGGGTCGAAACCAGCAAAACTTGCTCAAGGAGTGCCTTTGTGCTTGGCGATCGCAGAATGCATCTATGCTAAACGTCCCCAAACTCGCTTTGTGATCCCCGTCGCGCCGACTTTGGATCTAAAAACTTTAGCTCGATTCGCCGATCCTAGGCAAAATCCAGTGATTGAGTTAGTCAAAGGCGCAACAGCAGAACTCATAACTCCCGATCCGCCAGAACTTCCGTATTTAAAAACAGCAGCGGGAGTGCGAGTAGAACTGTGGACGCGATCGCCAGCTTATGACTTACTATCTCAATGTTCTCTGTGTTTTACGACCGTAGGAGCCAATACTGCTGAACTCGCTGCTTTAGCCGTCCCGATGATTGTCTTATTGCCAACTCAACAACTGGACGCCATGCGAAGCTGGGATGGGTTGCCGGGCTTACTTGCTAATTTGCCAGTTCTCGGTTCTAGTTTTGCCAAAGCGATCAACTGGATTATCATGCAAAAAGTCATGGAACAAGGGCGTTTATATGCTTGGCCTAATATTTGGGCAAAAACCCAGATAGTTCCAGAATTACTCGGTAAACTCCAAGCGGCAGAAGTTGCAGAATTTGCTTTGGACTATTTAAATCATCCTGAAAAATTGCAGGAAATGCGCGATCGCCTCCGCAGCATTCGAGGTGAAGCGGGTGCTGCCCAAAAACTGGCAAAGCTAGTTTGTGAGGAGTTAGAAAGACAAAATGCTTAATTTTTAAGCACTACGACGCCCTAGTTCGTAGATCCCGCAACCGACACAAGCCAGCATTCCCATACTGATTGCCCAGCTGCGCCCTAAGCCAAGTTCTACTCCGTAGTTGCAAACCGCGCCAATCAGGAAAAAAGGCACAATGCTGAAAATAGAAGCATAGAAGGCATTTTGAGCTTCTCTACCCTTGCGAGTTCTGTCAAATTCTTCTTGTGAAGTGTAGAGCGATCGCTCAGCAAAGTTAAACCAGCGATTAATTTGCTCCATCACCCATTCGCTGACCGGAGAGCAACCGAGATATAAAGCCAGCGACCATAGACCTGCACCTGCGATCGCGGTCGCATTTAGCTCGAATCTAAACGGTAGAATTTCAATCAGCATGGGTTTTACAACACTATAGTAGTTACTCTTCAGGGATTTTAACAAAAGTCAAGAATCTGTGAATATAGGTTGTTCCTCACTGCCTAAAAAAGTTGTGAGGTGCCGACAATTTCCACCCTGGGACAGACCCCAGCTCAAAGCTTGACTGCCAAACTTGACACGGCAGCAATCTAAAGTAACATCTTTCGGTTAATTGGCTGCGTAGATAAGCACCACAGTTCTCGGTTATCGATCTTAATTCGGGCAAACGAAGAGTAAAGCAATGCAGCAAGGGTCCGTACCACAAAACCTTCAAAACCGCTTTCTCCATCCAAGACGATTTCTATTTTTATTAGGGCTGCCTTTAGCCTGGTTAATGCCAGCAGTAGAATTACAGCCAAAATCAGTTGAGGCATTGGAAGTTAGAGCAAGTTCGGCATTAACTGGCAATAGTTGGCAAGGGGCATCTTTCCCAGTTGAAAATTTTCAAGGCTATACTTCTGCATTTGGCTACCGTCGCTCTCCTTCTGGTTCTGGGGGTTTGGAATTCCATCGGGGCTTAGACATTGCTGCACCTGAAGGAAGTTACATTCGTAACTGGTGGGCAGGGAAAGTCGTGAAAGTCTCACAAGATAGACTTTGCGGCACCTCAATTACTGTGGAGTCCGGTGCGTGGCGTCACGTCTACTGTCACATGAAAGGGAGCGTGGAAACCGCCAATGGCGGTCGTTATTTCATCGATCGCAGCGGGGGTCTTGTAGTTTGGGAAGGGCAACAAGTGCCAGCAGGTGCCCGGATTGGTCGGGTAGGGATGACTGGGCGCACTACTGGCCCTCATCTCCACTGGGGATTAAAGTATGGCGATAACTATGTAGATCCGGCTCAGGTTCTTAAAGCAATGTATGCTCAACAACCCGGTAATGTTCGGCAAGTTGGGCAACGTTTGCTTCAACCGTCTAGAAGTCAGACATCATGGTGGAAACGTCAGGGGCAACGAACGATTGATTATTGATCGACTTGACAACATTTTCTTAGGCTCAATCCTTCTTACCTAAGACAAAAGCAATTCAAGGACTGGGTGCAATACATCAGTAGGGACATGGCAATGCCATGTCCCTACTTGTTAGAAACCGCAATATACTGCACTCAACTGAGAAACGTTATACAGGAACGCCCCGAAGATTGGCAGGCTCAAATCTTAGCAATAAAAGAACCCGTTTTTTTCAGGAAAACGAGTTCTTTTATAGAAGTGTTCTGTTTAAAGAACAAGCACTTTTAATTAAGGTAATTAAGGAAGTGCTACCTCTTTCTTAGGCACTTGGGCGCGTTCAGTTACAATTTGACGAAAGCGATCGCCCTCAATCGTTTCTTGGTCTAACAAAAGATCTACCAGATAGTCTACCAAGACTCGGTTTTCCAAAATCAGCCGACAAGCTTCCCGATAGCAATGCTCAACAATTGTTCTGACTTGGGTATCAATGCGAGTCGCTATTTCTTCAGAATACTCGCTACGGCTCCCCCAATCGCGCCCTAAGAATACTTCCCCATTCGGAGTTTCCAACGACAGCGGCCCCAAATCCGACATTCCAAAGCGCGTGACCATCTGCCGCGCCAGGGATGTCACTTTCTCCAAGTCATTCCAGGCACCCGTCGTTACTTCGTCGTCGCCAAAAATGACTTCTTCCGCTGCACGTCCACCCAAGATTCCGGTAATTCGAGCCAGCAGCTGCGATCGCGAAAACAAACCCTGCTCTTCACCCGGAGTATACCAGGTTAGTCCTCGTGCTTGACCGCGTGGTACAAGGGTGACTTTCTGTACCGCGTCGTGACCGGGTAACAGGGTGCCGATCACGGCATGACCGATTTCGTGATAGGCAATTAATCGCTTGTTCTTGCTATCCACCAGCGGTGTGCCTTCCATCCCCGCTACCACCCGGTCAACGGCGTCGTTGATTTCTAGCTCTGTAACCGCATCTTTCCGCCGTCTGGCGGTCAAGATGGCAGCTTCGTTGAGTAAGTTCGCTAAGTCAGCACCTGTAAAGCCTGGAGTCCGACGAGCAATGTTTTCCAGCGAGACTTCGGGAGCGATTTTCTTATTCCGCGCATGAACTTCCAGAACCGCAAGGCGTCCCTTCAGATCCGGTGCATCCACCATCACTTGTCGGTCAAAACGTCCCGGACGCAACAGCGCCGAATCCAGAACATCGGGACGGTTGGTCGCGGCAATGATAATAATTCCAGTATTGCCTTCAAACCCGTCCATTTCTGTCAAGAGCTGGTTGAGGGTTTGTTCCCGTTCGTCGTTTCCGCCGCCAATTCCTGCGCCTCTTTGCCGTCCGACGGCGTCGATTTCATCGATGAAGATTAAGCAGGGAGCGTTTTCTTTGGCTTTTTTGAATAAGTCCCGGACGCGGGATGCACCGACGCCGACGAACATCTCCACAAATTCCGAACCGGAGATGCTGAAGAAGGGAACCCCGGCTTCTCCGGCGATCGCTTTGGCGAGTAATGTTTTCCCGGTTCCTGGAGGACCAATTAACAGGACGCCTTTGGGAATTTTCGCACCTACGGCGGTGAATTTCTCTGGGAGTTTGAGGAATGTGACGACTTCTTCGAGTTCTTCTTTGGCTTCTTCGATCCCGGCGACGTCGTCAAATTTGACGCCGGTTTTGGCTTCCATCTGAAATCTAGCTTTTGATTTCCCGAAGTTCATGGCTTGCCCCGGACCGCCAGGAATGTTGCTAGAGCGACGGAATAGGAAGAACAGCCCAGCAATCAACAAAATTGGAAAAATTAAATTCCCCAAAAATCCCCAGATAGCTCCATCGTTGCGAGCGGGATGGGTATCAAAGCTGATATTTGCGTTTCTGAGCTTAGCAATCAATTCTGGGGCAGTTGTTGGCAAATCTACCCGCAGCCGTTGGATGCGGTTATCCAGATCCGGATCGACGGCTTCGACAATTGCTGTCCGACCCCCATCGTAGAGGTCAACACTGGTAACTCTTTGGGCATCTAGGTATTCCAGAAAGCGCCCATAGGTCATGCGGGTACTAGCAGTGTTTTTGCCCATATCGGTGGGAGCAGCAGCAAATGCCCCTTGCCAGAGGAAAAACCCTATGACTAAGGCGGGTAATGTCCAAAGTACTAATATTCTCCAGGAAAATTTCATAAATCGGTTGTCTCTAGATACGGCTAATAGAAGCAGATTCAGCGCAGATAAAGCGTTATCACAAACAAGGGATGAGAGCTGATTGAAGGAACTGAAACATTCCTTTTTTTACCTAATTGAGCAAGACTTTAGGCAGAAAATCCCAGCCAAAAGCTGGATTTGCTACCACCAGGACATTTAGGCTTGTCCCTATAGGGCGAACATTGGCACCTTAAACGTGAACTTAATTAAATTTAACTTAATTCTCATCATTGGATCAACTGACTGCTTTATTTATATCCTTTGAGGACTTTTGTCAAGAGAAAATAATCATTGCAGATATTCATCTGTGCGAATCTACGCCCACGCCTGAATATCTTGCAATGAATCAGGAAAATAACCTTCCTCCAAAGGATTGACGCGCCTGCTTCCCAGTTTCAATTCTGGTAAGACAGACGCGCCAGTTGGCTTGAAGCGAGCGCCATCAAACTGAGAAACCCAGTTTCTTAAAGAAACTGGGTTTTTATGAGAGTCAAGGAGAGACGACTAGGCAGGACTTCCAGCCAGTAGTAACCTAGTAGGTTTCTACGTGCCAACGACCAGCCTTCTTGATCGTTCTTTGGTATTCGCTCCAAGTCACCCCATCCTTGGCAGCAGCGGCGGAGAGGGCTTCATCAATGCCCCCTTCCATACCCTTCAAACCGCAGATATAGGTGTGGGTATTCTCTTGCTGAATCATTTTCCAGAGTTCATCAGCGTGTTCAGCCACCCGATCCTGAATGTACATTCTGCCGCCTTCGGGGTTTTTCTGTTCCCGGCTGATGGCATAGGTGAGGCGGAAGTTTTCAGGGTACTGCTGTTGCAGTTCTTCAAGTTCTTCCTTGTACAGGATGTTGGGGCTGGTGGGAATCCCGAAAATGAGCCAAGCTAAACCCTTGTATTCGTAGTCGGTGTTAACTGCTCTTTCATTTTCCTTGAACATCCGCCACAGGTAAGCGCGGAATGGCGCAATACCCGTTCCGGTTGCCAACATGATCACGTTGACATTCGGATCTTCTGGTAACAACATTTCTTTACCAGTTGGTCCAGTAATTTTCACATCGTCCCCAACCTGGAGATTGCACAGATGGGTGGAGCAAACACCATAGACCATTTCGCCCGTTTCTGGATGCTTATACTCTAGTTGCCGGACACACAGCGATACAGTCTTGTCATCAACCTTGTCGCCATGACGAGTCGAGGCAATCGAGTACAGTCTTAGTTTGTGGGGTTTGCCCTTGTTGTCATTTCCCGGCGGGATGATGCCAATACTTTGACCTTCTAAATAACGGAGATCCCCTTGAGAGATGTCAAAGATCAGGTGACGAACGGTGCCGATCCCACCCTCACCAACTAACTCTTCATTACTCAGACACTTACCAATAAAGGGATTATTCGGGCGGTAGATATTAACGGGAATATCTTTTTCCGTTTTTTCCTTCGCTTGAGTCATAGGCTTACTCTCTTTTGGTGCTTGAGTGTCCTGTGCGACGGTTTGCGAAGTGGCAGGAGCATTCGTTGCACTTGACTCAACGCTTGCGGCAGCAGGGGAGCTGGGGGAGCTACCCTTAGAGCCATTTGCTCCGTTGTCAGCACCCAGAGGGTGGATGCTGACAATTTTGCCGCCCAAACGAGCGATCCGTTGCATTTCTTGATTCATGCGATTGTAGGGCACTGTGATAAACACGCTGCCACTACGACGAATCGGGTAGTTTACGTTGTCAGTTGCTTCGTTCTGACGCAGGCCCACCACTTCATAAACAAAGACGCGGCTACCAGATTCTGAATTTGCAGTACCGTTGGCTGCTGTGGAATTGTACATTGCTCTTAAATATCTCCGAACCCACCTTCTGTTAACATTCTGCTACAAAGCGGTCTTTCCACCACATATCGCTCTGCTGACCGAGGGCAGGTAAAAGAGGGCAATGACTGAATCTGGATAGTTAACGTCGCTAATATTAGGGATATTCTTCCTCGCCGGATGGCGATTCGGAAACCCTTCGCTAGCTTTTTTTAGGGTAGCCAGCAATTTATTTAAATAATGTCTCCATTGAGTCAATTTAATTTTTCCTTTCTAAAAATGCACGGCACGCCGTAGCATAAATACTGAGCGAGATGATTCCACTGGGGTTAGCTTGTAGCGTCTATCCCGTTCTGGTAAGATACTGTGTAACATCTAGTATTAAATACTTACTGGACGAAGCTTGAGTCTTCCCCAACGGGCCTTACTCTAGGGTGCTGTAAGCTCCTACTGGTTATGCCTTCTTGCTGTGTCGCAAGAGCTGCAAGAGTAACCAACGGGGTGCCCTCCGGGCTGAGGATTTAGATTGCTTAAAACTCAATGAGAAAAAATTTTTTGCGTTAGAGGGAAGCTATGACCAGTCAGCTGGATCGCGTGGTTCTAATTGGTGTTGCTGGAGACTCCGGATGCGGTAAATCTACATTTTTGCGCCGATTAACAGATTTGTTTGGGGAAGATTTCGTCACGGTGATTTGCCTGGACGATTACCATAGCCTGGATCGGAAACAGCGCAAAGAAACTGGAATTACGGCGCTGAACCCCAAGGCGAATAACTTCGATCTGATGGCCGAGCAGATCAAAGCGCTCAAGAACGGTCAGTCCATTGAAAAGCCAATTTACAACCACGAAACCGGCGAGATCGATCCTCCAGAGCGAGTCGATCCTAACCATATTATTGTGATTGAGGGGCTTCATCCTTTGTATGATGAGCGGGTGCGATCGCTCCTCGACTTCAGCGTTTATCTCGACATCAGCGATGACGTTAAGATTGCCTGGAAGATTCAGCGGGATATGGCTGAGCGCGGGCACCGATACGAAGACGTACTCGCTGCCATCAACGCTCGCCGCCCAGATTTTACTGCCTACATCGAGCCGCAGAAGGAACACGCTGACGTTGTGATCCAGGTGTTGCCGACGCAATTAGTCAAGGAAGAGAAGGTAGGTCAAATCCTGCGGGTGCGCTTGCTTCAGCGCGATGGCGTGGAAGGCTTTGAGCCAGCTTATCTATTTGATGAAGGGTCTACGATTGATTGGAGACCCTGCGGTCGTAAGCTAACCTGCGGCTACCCTGGCATCAAGATGTACTATGGCCCAGACTCTTACTATGGTCATGAGGTGTCCGTTCTGGAAGTAGATGGTCAGTTCGACAAGCTAGAGGAAGTCATCTACATTGAAAGCCACCTCAGCAAGACTGCGGCTAAGTACCACGGGGAACTGACCGAACTGTTGCTCAAGCATCGGGAATATCCAGGCTCTAATAACGGAACTGGCTTGTTCCAAGTGCTGGTCGGTCTGAAGATGCGGGCAACCTACGAGCGGTTAACGTCTGGAAAGAGCCAACCGTTGGCAGCGACGAAAGTATAAACTAGACCCCCAAGGGTAGGGATGCACGCTCGTGAGTCCCTACGACTGCGTTCAAAGCCTTCTAGCAAGGGCTATCTAAGTGAATTGCTGACGCGAGAGACTGACAAAAGGCTCTCGCATTTTATTTTAGGTATCTAGGTTTTAATAGAGATATAAATTTTGGGATTGGGTTGAGTAGAAATATGAGAGTGTGGGTTGCCAGTTTTTTGCTGCTGTTTGGCTTTGCAGAAATCTATCAGTGGTTGAAACAGTTCACGCTGCCGTTGCCGGTGTATATTCTGGGAGGTGCGTTTTTAGCGATCGCATCTAACTACGACAAACTATCTAGCTTTCCTTTTTTGCGAAGCCACGAAGACGAACCAGCGTCGATTAAAGGCCAGACGCCGCTAGCCATGCGTTCTGTTTCTAGCCAATCTCCATCGAACCTCACGCCTCAATCGCCTCGTCCCATTTCTTTCAAAATCGAAAAGAAGACTAAAAAAGGCGCGAATAGCAGCCACTCAATCTAGTGCCACTGGGTCGGAGAATTGTAATATTTACCGGCTTACCGAAAGGATTAAGAGCCAGCAACCACCGTTGAGTAAAGCAGTAAGAACTGCACCAATAATCACTCCTTTCATCAATCCCCATCTTTGTTGCCGTCTTAGCCAAAAAATTATTGGGACTACATACAGAAGTTGAGACAATCCAATAGAAAAAATTAATATTGCTAGAATTTGAGCAATGCTATAAATAGACAATAAATTTACAATTATAAACGATAAAAATTCTAAAATAATCCAAACTAAAATATGTATTCCTAATACTAAGAATATACCGCTAATCATTTCAGTGATTTCATTCCTTGAGCGCATAATTTTGTTCTTATAAACATGAAATTATTGCTGCTATATTAAAGTGTTATAAAATCTAGGGTTTTATTTAGGACTAAAGTACAGTAAATAGCAGGTTCCATTTAATAAAGCGGTAAGAACTGCACAAATAATTACCCCTTTCACCATTGCCCTTCGCTGTCGCCGTCTTAGCCAAAAAATAAGCGGAATCACATATAAAAGCTGCCATAAGAATATAGAAATAGCAGAAAACGCCCAAACGATTAAAATAGCGTATCCTCCTCCTAGCAAAGCAGCAATAGGAAAACTTACTAAAAATACTGCTAGACCGGCGATAAGATGCATACCTAATAACAACAGCATTCCGGAAAGTACCCCAAGCAATTCATTTTTATGTTCCATAAAACTCCTGCTGAATTAAACTAATATTTGTTGTTAATAATGGTTTTAGATAAATTAAACCAGGAGGGGACGATTATTAACCAAGTGATATCCAGCACTTCCCTCGCGGTAAAACATATTAAACGTATCAAATGGAATAATCCTCCCATCGGGATGCACAATGTGGATGCAGGAACGCTTCACAGAACGGACATCGAAGTTAAAGGGGTCGAGAAACTGTACAATCATCACTCGGAATATATTTTCGTAGGTAATTCCTTCAGGAACAGGTAGTAGTGGCAAACAACAAAGTAATTGTTTTAAAGATGTTGCAGAAGATGCGGGTGAATGGCTAGTGGAAAACAAATTAAAAATATTTCGCTTTAGATCATCATCCTGTTCATAAAGAACAGAATTTGGCATGATTTTCACAAAGGTATTTGGCTCCAAAAGTCCAGTTAAGGGTATCACTTTGCCCTTTACTTTCAGCGCATAAGCCATTGCTAAACAATCGGGATGGCAAGGAACTGGGAGAATATCTTCTGGTTTAAAATAGGGACTCTGCTGTAAGATAGAGCGACGAACTTCTGTGAGAGTGTAGCGATCGCGCTCATGCTCAAATCCCTCCAGACGCCCTGCTGCCTGAATCGGTTGAAAGGTAACACCCCGCACGCATCGCTGCTGCAAGGCGTATTCGATAATTTTGCCGATTTCGCCGTCGTTTAGCCCTTTTTTCAAGGTAACGACCAAAGTTGTCGAGATGTTAAACTCGTTGAGATGCGCGATCGCTTGTTCCCGAATCTCTCGCAGATCTGCCCCCCGTAACTCCTCTAATGCTGCCGCCTCAAAGCTATCAAATTGGAGATAGACTTCAATTCCGGGCATATATTGACTTAAGCGATCGCAAAAATTTCGGTCTTTGGCAATTCTAATACCATTGGTATTGATCATTAAATGGCGAATTGGCTTACTTTTAGTAATATCCAGAATCTTAAAAAACTCTGGATGAATCGTTGGTTCACCCCCGCTAATTTGGACAACCTGCGGTTCCCCTTCATTTGCCACCACCGCATCAATCATTCTTTCAATTTGCTCTAAGCTGCGATGACGCCGGGATTGACTGGAATGTTGAGAAACTTCTTCTGTGCCCGAATCTGCGTAACAAATTGGGCAGGAAAGATTGCAGCGATCTGTTACTTCTACTAAAGTTAAACAGCTATGTTGTTCGTGATCGGGGCAAAGTCCGCAGTCATAGGGGCAGCCATATTTTATGGGAGTATTAAATTTAAGCGGCATATCCCCTGGTTTGATAAATTCCTGGGAGAGTTTGTAATAATCGATATCATCAGCAATTAAGACTTCTTGATGTCCGTGGGTAGGACAGTGCTTTACCAGGTAAACGCAATCATCTCGAAAGATAATTTTTGCCTCTACTTTGACGAGACATTTAGAGCAAACGCTGTTAGTTAAAGCATAGAAAAGGTAGTTTCGAGTAGGCATATATTTTTTTGTTAAAATGATTACAATCGGTTGATCAGCTTTCCTGATTGATATTAGGTGTATAGATTCACAGGTTTCCAATTATAGGAAAATGCTTCGTTATCATTTGCAACTCAGTTATAAGATTTAAGAGAAGAGATCGATCGTTGGAGAAATTAAAGGTTAAAGTGTTGGCATCACCAATTAGATAAGTTGTTTTTCAAGTCCATTGGATGTGTCCTAAATTATTAATTTCTGATTTTAGGTTTATCAATCCTTCCATTGTACTTAGCTCTGCAATACCAGATAGCGTTTGAGATATCTCTTTAAGTTGTTCCAAGAAACTAAATATTTCCTCAGTCCGTATATCACCCAAAAAATTAGCGTGATAGCCAGGTAAGATTATCTCAATTTCTGAATTCATCCAATTTCTATCCCAATAATCGTCTGCAATGAGATTATTTATGCCTTGAATGCGAATGATTACTTTTTCTTGATTTCCCTTGACAGTAAATTGCATTAGATGGTTTAAAAACGAACAATTTTAGAATGCTGTTCCGATAATATAAAATTCCCAATAAACAAGCAAGTTGAATTGCACTCAGCCCCAAAATAGGGTGAAAATCGGGTTTTAGAAAATCCATGAAAAAGCGAAAACTTAAATAAGAAATCATGTAAAACTTAAATAATTCGCCTTCTTGCCGATAGTAGCGGCTGCGAATTTGTAAAAATATCATTAAAATTAGTAAAAAAATAACTTCATATAATTGAGTCGGATGCCGGGGAATGCCATCACCAAAATCTACTCCCCAAGGTAAATGAGTGGAAATGCCGTAAGTGCGATCGCTTAATCCCGTCAAAAAGCAGCCAATCCGTCCCACCGCCGTTCCCACAATCAAGGGATAAACAAAAACATCGCCGGTAGATCGATTGACACCAATCATTTTCTTGGTAATTTCTACACCAATTAATCCACCGAGTAACGCCCCTACGACCGTTTTTCCTTGAAGGAGAACCAAAAAGAATAGTTGCCAATTATTCCCAATTAAATCGATGTGCTGTAGTAAAACCAGCGCTTTCGCACCAACTAGCGCCCCTACCAAGCCACCGACAATTACCGAACTGCGCTGCGTGGGTGCGATCGCATCTTTGCGAGCATTTTTGATTAATAAACGGAAAGCGATCGCATACGCCAACGACTCAAACAAAATATGAGGGTGAATCCGCACCGAACCCAGCCACAAATAAACCGGGAAACTCATTATTTGTATCTCCGCTTGAGGATAGTGCCTCCTCGTGGCTTGAAAATATACCCGACAAGCCCTGTTGCCTGGAGCTAGACAGAGGTTGCCTAGACGATATCATACCCACCCAAGCTTGTAGAAGCTATATTTCCTGGAACTCTTCACAGAAGATTGCTATCCTCTGCTAAAGGATTAAAAATTTCTTGCCAGCAATATATGGCAAGGCATTTTACATGCAAAATCTAAATCTTCCGCATAAAAATTGTTAATAACTGTCAAGTAATAAATAAAAAACTATATGATGTGTAAACATGCATCGCCAGATTTGAGAATTAATCAGGACTAGAGTCTCCGTCAACATCAGGGAAAGCATCAAGGAGATGATTTGAGCGAACTAGGTAGGTAAAGTGAAAAATGGCAATCCCAGCGGCAGAATCCCCCATTACCGAGAGCAGCAAAGTGGAAGCAGAGAATAATCGTTTCTTCACGCTCTCACTGGATATGTTTTTCATCGCTGGTTTCGACGGCTATTTCAAGCGACTGAACCCGATGTGCGAAAAAACGCTCCTGTTCACATCTGAGGAATTTCTAGCCAAGCCGTGGATTGCATTTATTCATCCCAAAGACCGGGAATCTACTCTGGTTCAATTGCAGGAACTATCCAGCACCGGGGAGACGGTCACTTTTGAAAACCGCTTTCGCTGCAAAGATGGGACTTACAAATGGCTGCTGTGGAATGCCGCCCTGTGCGCGGAAGAACAATTAATTTACGCCGCTGCCCGTGACATTACCGAGCGCAAACAGGCAGAAGAGGAACTGCGGCAAAGCGAAGAGCGTTTCCGCTTGTTAATCAAAAATGTCAAAGACTATGCAATTTATATGCTCGATACCAGCGGGAAAGTTATTAGTTGGAACAAAGGGGCGGAGAGGCTCAACGGGTATCAGGCAGAGGAAATTATTGGTCGGCATTTCTCCTGCTTTTTTCCTTCCAGCGAGAGCAAGAGCGGCAAACCTGAGCAAGTTCTACAAAAGGCAGCATTAGACGGTCGGTGTGAATGGGAAACTTTACGCTTACACCAAGACGGGTCGCAGTTTTGGGCAAATGTTGTCGTGACAGCTTTACGAAGTGAAGATGGACGGCTGCGCGGCTTTGCCACAATAACGAGGGATATCACCGAACGCAAGCGATCGCAAGCAGCACTGGAACAAGCAAATAACGACTTAGAAAGACGAGTTGAGGAACGCACCGCTGAATTAAAAGCCGCCAATGAGCTGCTAAAGAGGGAAGTTAAAGAGCGTCAGCAAGCGGAGAAAGCTTTGCGACAATCAGAAGCGCAATTGCGAGAAAAAGCAGCAAAGCTAAAACAAGCTTTAAGCGAATTAAAACAAACCCAAACCCAGCTGATTCAAAGCGCAAAAATGTCCAGTCTGGGACAGTTGGTTGCCGGTATTGCCCACGAAATCAACAATCCCGTCAGTTTCATCTACGGGAATCTCGACTACGCCATTCACTATATTCAAAGCTTGATCGACTTGTTGCAACTTTATGGAAAACACTCCCCCGAACCCCCTGAGGAAATCCAGGATCTGATAGATGAAATCGATCTCGATTTCGTGATCGCAGATATGCCGAAACTGCTGTCCTCAATGAAGTTAGGGGCTGACCGCATTCGGCAAATTGTCGCCTCTCTGCGGAACTTCTCGCGCCATGACCAAGCAGAAAAGAAGTCGGTCAACATTCACGAAGGCATTGACAACACTCTGAGATTGCTGCAAGACCGCTTAAAAGCTACCGCTACCCATCCGGCGATCGAGGTTGTTAAAGAATATGGCGACCTACCATTGGTAGAGTGCTATGCCGGTCAGTTCAACCAGGTATTAATGAATATCCTCAATAATGCGATTGATGCCCTGGAGGAGGCAGACGGCCCCAGAAGCAAAGGGGCACAGGAGATGGTATCTCCCTGGCTTTCTGGCTCCCCGGCTCCTCAGTCTTGTATTCGGATTTGTACCGAGGTCAAAGACAGCGATCGCATCGCCATCCGGATTGCTGATAATGGCCCTGGGATGAACGAGGAAGTCCGTCGTAAGTTATTTGACCCCTTCTTTACCACGAAACCGATAGGCACAGGTACGGGACTCGGCTTGTCCATTAGCTATCAGATTGTCGTCGAAAAGCACGGCGGTCAATTGACTTGTGTTTCCGAACCGGGAAAGGGGGCAGAGTTTTTAATTGAAATTCCGATTCGGCAGACTCGTTCCGAACCAGCTCTGTCTCGGTGCGCCTGAGAAACAATTAAAAGTTAGAAATTAAAGTTTTAATTGACTTGACAAACCCACTTCCAAAGCGGGTGACTTTGTCCTTGCTGGCGAATCCGATATACCTGTTGCTCTAAGCGATGTTGTTCCCGACTGGATATTCCTAGTAAAATATTCCGGCTTTGCCACACCAATACAGAAGCTGTCATGCCAATGCACAAAGCAAGTCCCAGAGCTGGCAGTGGATTGTAATAAAGTCCATATCGCACTGCCGCCCAGGTAAAGTATTCCCGCAATAGAAAAATTGGGTAGCGCAAGCCCCAGAGACTCAAGGGACCAATGGTAATCCAAAGCAACCCGGCGACCAACCACCTGCCGTAGACAGTCAGCCGGTGTAACCTTTGCACTTGCTGTTGGAAGCTTGGGTCATCAGCATGGCTGAGGGGGTTGCGAGTCAGAGGTTCAGAAGGGCACAGGGGTAGAGGAGAAGTTGAATCTAGATTATCCTGTACTTCCCCACTCTCCGGCCCTCCAGATCCTCTGCTCCCTTGCTCCCAGCGATCGTCTCTTGCCTGATTCATTGCTTCTTGCCTTATGCCCTTCAGATTTCATCAGAAGCTTTGGGTTCCGTTGCCGCAATAGCGATCGCTTGACCCGTCCGTTCTCTCCACCAAGCTAAAAGGGTACTCGAAATGAAGATACTGGAATAAGCACCGGCGGCAAACCCAACAATCAGGGCTAAGGCAAAGTTTTTCAGCGTTTCTCCACCAAAGAAAAAGATGGAAAACAAAGTCAGCAACACTGTAAAGGTGGTGTTAATCGAACGAGTCAGGGTTTGATTAACCGCGTCTTCGACAATCTGGTTAATATGCTCTCCAGGATTCAGTTTAATGACTTCCCGAACCCGGTCGTAGATCACCACCGTATCGTTGACCGAGAAACCGATGATAGTCAAGATAGCGACGACAAATAAGCTATCTACCTCAGTACCGAACACCAAGCTCAAGATGGCGAAAAACCCCAGGGTGATCAAAACATCGTGGAGCAAGGCAACAAAGGCGAACAAGGAGTAATCGAACTGGAAGCGAAAGGTCAGGTAAACAAAAATACCCACGAAGGAGAGCAAGATAGCCAGTAGACCAGAGGCAAACAACTGGCGTCCAAGGGTAGGGCCAACCGTGTCTATCTGAGTCTTTTGGGGATCGAAGGCTCTGAGTTGGTTTAAGGCATTTTGCAGTTTGGTACGTTGGTTAACATCCAACGCTTTGGTGCGGATGGACAAACCCGGCTGAGTTTGCCCTAAAGCGTTTTGAGTTAAAGCTTGGATGCTACTGTCACCCAAACCCTGAGCTGCGATAACTTCCCGAACTGCCCCGATATCAATCGGTTTATCGCAGTTATTTGGTTTAGAACAGTCGAGTTCAAACTGTAACCGCGTACCGCCGACAAAATCTAAACTGGGACGTAACGGCGCACCAATCTGCGTCCAGTTGATTGCCATTGCAATCAGCCCAACCAGGATAAGGACGGCAGAAATCGTCCACCAGAGCGATCGCCGTTTGATTAGATTTAGTTTCATGATCCTACCCCTGGCTCAGACTTCCTTGATGCTGGTAGATTTGGACAAAACCATTGTGGCTTGCGTAATTCTGGAAAGCTGATGGCTGTCATGAGCAGGGTGCGACTACAAGTAATCGCTGTAAACATACTCACTAAAACTCCAATTGCTAGCGTCAGAGCAAACCCTTTGACCAAACCCGAACCCAGCCAAAACATAAAACCACAAGCAATTAACGTCGTTACGTTACCGTCCAAAATGCTGGAAAATGCCCGATAAAAACCAGATTCTACCGAGCGATATAAACTCTTCCCGGCTCTTAATTCTTCTCGCGTCCGCTCAAAAATCAGTACATTGGCATCTACTGCCATCCCGATACTGAGAATAAAACCAGCAATCCCAGGGAGAGTCAAGGTAACGCCGAGTAAAACAAAGGCAGATAAGCACAGTAGCGAATATATGAATAGGGCTATCCCAGCAATTGCCCCCGGTAAGCGGTAATAGACACCGATGAAGATCAACACTAGAATCAGACCGCCGATAGAAGCGTTGATACTGCTTTGGACACTATCTCGCCCCAGGGTTGCCCCCACGGTACGGTTTTCAATGATTTCCACTGGGTAGGGTAGGGCACCGCCCCGCAGCTGGACGACCAGCTCGTTGGCTTCTTCTAAGCTAAAGTTGCCTGTAATCTCGGCACCTCCGCCGCTGATGCCTTCTTGGGCATACTTCACTTCAACGGTAGCAGCGCTGAGCAGTTCTTCATCTAAGAAGATTCCCAAAGTGCGTCCCGTCCCAGCAATATTTTTGGTCAACTGGGCAAAGCGTCCGCCTCCTTCAGGATCAAAGGAAATGTTGACACTCCAGTTGTCGCTCGTCTGAAAAGGTCGAGCGGTGGCTCCTGTGAGGTTTTTGCCTGTAAGTGGGGGGTTGGTGCGCTCAAACAAAGCTGCGATCGCTTGGTTACTCCGCTGAAGAGCTTCCTGATTTTTAGCGATCTCCGCTTCATCTTTCGTCTTTCTCAACTCATCCTGCTTCGCTTTTAATTCCCGTCGCAGCTGTTGTTCAATTTGCAACTGGGTTTCCGAACCCGGTTTTTGTTCGCGGAAATCCAATTGAGCAGTGCCACCCAGCACCCGTTCTGCTTGCTCCGGATCGCTGACCCCCGGTAGCTGCACCAAAACCTGGTCTTGTCCGACCGTTTGCACAATTGCTTCAGAGACCCCAAGACCGTTAATCCGGTTCTCTACGACTTTCTGAACTGCTTCTAAATCTTCTCGCGTGATTTCTTTGCCTTCAGTGGGTTTCACCTGAAGCGTCAGTTGCGATCCCCCTTGAAGGTCTAATCCCAGCCGAATTGGAATCCTGGCAAGCACGGTGATAGAAGCAATCACCAGAACCAGAATTAAGGCTAATAAAGAACGCTGTCTCTGCATACCACGACCCGCTCAAACAAATGCTATGATAATCCCTTTTGGGCTGGTCGATCCGGATTGATTGTCAGCGGGCATTAGTCATTAGTCATTCGTCATTGGCAATTGACTCAGACTAGGGACTAAGGACTAATGACCAATCACACTTGGAGTGCCATCATCTTTTGCACGGCTTCCACAATTTGCTCTGGTTGGACAATCGTCAACCGCTCCAGCGCTCCATTATAAGGTGTGGGAATATCCTGGGAAGATAGCCGCAGAACGGGCGCATCTAGCTCATCAAATAGCCGATCGTTAATTGAGGCTGTCAATTCTGCCGCAATCCCGCCGGTTTTCATGCATTCCTCTACGATAATCACCCGGTGGGTTTTCCGGACGGAAGCGCCGATGGTATCGAAATCCAGTGGTTTGAGGGAAATCAGGTCAATCACTTCCGGATCGAAACCTTCTTTTTCCATCTGTTTTGCCGCTTGCATGACATGATGACGCATCCGCGAATAAGTGAGGATCGTGACATCCTTGCCTTGCCGCACGACTTCTGCCTTATCTAAGGGCAGCACATATTCTTCCTCTGGTAAATCTTCTTTCAGGTTGTAGAGGAGAACGTGTTCAAAGAATAAAACCGGATTATCGTCGCGGATGGCAGCCTTTAACAATCCTTTGGCGTTGTAAGGTGTGGAGCAGGCAACAATTTTCAAACCTGGCACCGCTTGGAAATAAGCTTCTAGTCGCTGAGAGTGTTCGGCACCCAATTGACGACCGACGCCACCTGGCCCCCGAATCACCATCGGAATTTTGAAGTTGCCGCCGGAGGTATAGCGCAGCATTCCAGCGTTGTTAGAGATTTGGTTGAAGGCAAGGAGCAAAAAGCCCATGTTCATGCCTTCGATAATCGGTCTGAGACCTGTCATTGCAGCGCCCACTGCCATGCCGGTGAAGCTGTTTTCGGCAATAGGGGTGTCGAGTACGCGCAAGTCACCATACTTTTTGTACAGGTCTCTGGTGACTTTGTACGAGCCGCCATAGTGACCGACATCTTCACCAAGGACAAATACGGCTGAGTCGCGGGCCATTTCTTCGTCTATGGCTGCGCGGAGGGCGTTGAAGAATAAAGTTTCTGCCATCGGTACAGTAGAGGAGAGGAGTTTGATCGGGTCAGATTAGGATTTTAACCTCTTGAGGCTCTAGAATTTTGCCAGCGATCGCACATCGCTGTGGATTGGGGAACCGGAAGCGATCGCACTTTGTTCATTGTAAAATAATTGCCCTATTGACAAAACTTTAAAAGTATGCAGCAAAAACCCGTCTTCTTTGAGAAAACGGGTTTTTATTGGAAAATTACGATGAATCAACTAACAACCTTCTCGAGTTCAAGCACCTTTTAAGAGCCAGCGAATCTCTAGTACAATTCTGGTTTGGGTGCCTTTTTTTAAAGCAGGCGGAAGGTGAAGGGATAGCGGTAGGGTTGATCGGGATTACCCAAACAGTGAGTAATTGCCAGAATCGTCAGTGCCCAATGAACGATAAACCCGATAGGTCCGAGGATAAAGCCCAATAAACCAAGGGTGATAAAAGTTAAGAAGGCAATAATCGCTCCATAGAACCAAACATTGAAGTGAAAGTTGATTGCTTCTTTGGCATTGTCTTTCACAACCGGATCATCGGATACAAATAACATCGCGACGGGTATCCCGATAGACACCAGTGTTGTACTAAGAAAGATCGAGCCATGAGATAGTACCGACAACAACTTTCGCTTGTCCGTGTCGTACATCTAAACCCCCTAATGCTTCTGTTGCGTTGCCTCTAGTCAAGACTGTAACACGCGATCGCTGGGGGTGAGCCGCACGCTAGCGAACGGCTTTCCGTACCCGAAAGGCACAAAAGTTTCTGGTACTAAAGCAGAGAGAATTTATCCTGAAACAGCCGCAGAATTTCGGTCACTGACCGCAGCCGTTTGCTGATGTTGCTGCCGAATTGGAATCGCGATCGCGAACTCCGCCCCCTGTCCCGGTGCTGAAACGCATTTCAAGCTGCCGCCGTGTTTTTCGACTACAATTTGATAACTGATAGATAACCCCAAACCTGTGCCGCTACCAACAGGTTTAGTTGTAAAGAAGGGGTCAAAAAGCTTTTGGCGTACCTCCTCCGTTATCCCAAGACCATTATCAGAAATCCGAACCACAACTTGACGATCGTCTTGAACTTCAGTGCGAATCCGAATCCAAGGCAGGGGCGCTGGGGAACAAAGCTGCTGAGGAGAGTGTACCAAATTCTCCTCTGCACTTCTGCGCCTCTGTGCCTCTGCCTCTTCTAAGGCATCAATTGCATTGGTGATGGTATTTATAAATACTTGATTCAGTTGCCTCGCATAACACTCGATGGGGGGCAGATTACCATACTCTTTAATAATTTCAATCGCTGGGCGTCCCAGTTTCCCTTTCAGGCGGTTTTGCAGGATCAGCAGCGTACTGTCAATGCCTTCGTGGAGATTAACCGCCTTCACCTCTGCCTCATCCAAGCGCGAGAAGTTTCGCAACGATAAGACAATTTCGCGGATACGGTTCGTCCCCGCCTTCATTGAGGACAGCATTTTGGGTAAGTCTTCTTGAAGAAAATCTAAGTCAAGGTTCTCCACGACTGCGGCAATTTCAGGAACAGGTTCGCAATCGTGTTGCTGATAGAGGCGAATCAGATGTAGTAATTCTTTTGTATATTCGTCGGTGTGAATTAGATTGGCGTAAATAAAGTTAATAGGGTTATTAATTTCGTGAGCAACACCGGCAACCAATTGACCCAAGCTAGACATTTTTTCGCTCTGAATCAATTGAGATTGGGTTTGTTTCAACTCACATAAGGTTTTTTCTAGATGAAGTGTCTGTTGTCTTAATTGCGCTTCCGATTTTTGTAAAGCAATTTCTGCCTGCTTGCGTTCGCGAAGCGCGGCTTGCCGTTCGCTAATATCGCGTACTATTACCAAAGCTTCTGATTCTAAGCTACGCGCATACCGAGCCTCATAATCGTGCTGGTTGCCGTCTAGGGAAGTCATTTGATACTCGTAGAGTTGTGTTTCACCGGAAGCGATCGCTTTCGATACGTTGTACATGGTAGCTTCAGCTAACTCAGCAGGTAATACCTCCCACACGCTTTTCCCCAAAAAGTGACTGGGAGGCATCGCCAGAGCATCTTCTCTAGGCGCTTGAAAGTCCATAAAAGTCCCATCACTACAAATCCGAAACAACATATCCGGTAGGGCTTGGATGAAGGCGCGATTTTTCGCTTCGCTTTCCCGCAATGCCGCCTCTACTTGCTTGCGTTGAGTAATGTCGCTTGCTACGACTACAATCCCTTTACGGCTTCCATCTGGGTTGAATAAGGGCACCTTGGCGACATCAAACTTCTTCGCTGAACCATCGGGTAATAAAATCTCTTCTTCGTAATGGCTAATGGTTTCTGCACGCCACGCTCTTTCATCGGATTCTTGACAACCAAAAAGAGCTTCCTGATAAAATTCTGTATATTCTTCTAGTTCTGCGTCTGTCTTGCCCTGATAATCGACACCTTCGAGCTGAAAAAGCTTCAGTCCTTCTTGATTCGAGATCAGCCAGCGTCCTTCACCGTCTTTCATATTCACCACGTTCGGAACCGCATCAATCAGGGTATTTAGCCAGTATTCTTGACTTCGCATCTGCGCCTCTATCTGCTGACGTTCCTGAATTTCTGATTTCAGTCGGCGGTTGGCTTCCTCGATCTGAGCGGGACTGGGCAGTGCTAGGATGTTAGGAATCAATGACATCAATACGATACCTGTCGCTACAGAAATCACAGCCGCTACAGCTTTCACCAACCCTGACAGCCAATACATTGGGTGCCATAGGGTCCAGATTTCCAACACATGACTTGTCCCACAAGCGATAATAAAGCTGCCAAACAACAGAAATACCCAATCAAAGGGCAAATCGCCTCGCTTGCGGACAATGTAAACCAACAGCAGCGGAATTGAATAATAAGCCAGGGCGATTAAACCATCTGACAGAATATGCAGCCACACTAGCCCTGTTTTCCATAAGTAGCAGTGTCCGTGCGGGATAAATTGCCCGGAAGTAAAAAGATTGTGCAAAAGTGATGGCATAAAGTCTCCTTGGGGTTGCTACTTTATAGCTGAATATCGCTCGCTTGCGAGAGTTGGCATGGGTAGGTCTGCACCGAATAAATTACAGTTGTTTTGCTCTTGCAAAAAGACGGTTGGTTTCTTAGCGTAGAACTTCAAAAAAAACTTGCTTTGCTTAGCGCCTTGTATTTGGATTCGTCAGCAGTGCGTAATTTTTGATAGGAGACGAGTATTAACGGAATATATCGGCTTAGAATTAAATTAAGTAGATAGATATAAAGAAAGTGCAACCTTAAACGAACCTTCCCTGCGTTCTCAGTTCACCCACAAGTCAGGGGAAGAATGGTGAGAATTTTTATTGACGAAAGAGAGAAACTTTCTCCCTTTTTCGGGGCGAAAAGTCTAAACAGAGGTTTCCTCTGTTAGCATTAGGTTCTCGCGAATGGAAGAGCAACGCTTGTCAACACAGCAGGCGCATGGGCAAGGTCTTCCGGTTAATTGGACTTACCTCCTTAGACAAAACTGCTAGCGAATTGCGGCTAGCAGGAGTGAATCTAAATTTTTGATGAAGGTGAGAGTTGTTAATCGGGAATGTTACTGAAAGAAGCGATCGCGTCTTAGTCCAATCGGAACGCTAGAACGAATAAAAGTAAAAAGGCTATCTCCGGTTTGGGTTGTTCTGTCTGTTGTATACGGATACGCTTCATCGTTTCACAATCTAACCTTTTATAATTTTTGTTGAAAGTACCGAACCAGGCATCCGAATGTTTACTGATTTCCAGTCCCCAGAAGCAACCACTCAATCTGAAATACAAGCAGCGGTTGAGCGTCGGCGTAACTTTGCGATTATTTCTCACCCTGACGCCGGTAAAACGACGCTGACCGAAAAGCTGTTGCTGTACGGAGGTGCGATTCACGAAGCGGGGGCGGTGAAGGCGCGTCGAGCGCAAAAAAAGGCAACTTCTGACTGGATGGAGATGGAGCAACAGCGGGGAATTTCGATTACCTCGACGGTGTTGCAGTTTGCATATCACAACTGTCAGATTAATTTACTGGATACTCCGGGACACCAAGATTTCAGTGAAGATACGTATCGGACGCTGGCGGCAGCAGATAATGCGGTGATGCTGATTGACGCAGCGAAAGGTTTGGAACCGCAAACACGGAAGCTATTTGAAGTATGCCGGATGAGAAAAATCCCCATCTTCACTTTTGTGAATAAACTCGACCGCCCCGGACGGGAACCATTGGAACTGCTGGATGAAATTGAGCAGGAATTGGGATTGCAAACCTATGCCGTAAACTGGCCAATAGGAATGGGCGATCGCTTCAAGGGCGTCTACGACCGACGCCAGCAGAAAATTCACCTATTTGAGCGCAGCGCACATGGCAAGCGGGAAGCCCTGGATACCGTTGTAGACATGGGAGATCCCCGAATTGAAGAACTGCTAGAGCAAGAACTTTACTATCAACTCAAAGAAGATTTAGAACTCCTGGAAGGCGTTGGCTCAGAACTGGATCTAGACCTCGTTCACAATGGCACCATGACGCCCGTGTTTTTTGGTAGCGCCATGACCAACTTTGGGGTGGAGTTATTTTTGGATGCTTTTCTCGACTACGCCCTTAAACCCGGTTCAAGGCAAAGCAGCAATGGGGCAATTCCACCCACTTACCCAGAATTCACGGGTTTTGTCTTCAAGCTGCAAGCGAATATGGACCCGAAGCACCGCGACAGGATAGCCTTTGTGCGCGTCTGTACCGGCAAGTTTGAAAAAGACATGACAGTGAATCATGCCCGTACTGGCAAAACCGTTCGCTTGTCTCGTCCTCAGAAACTATTTGCCCAAGATAGAGAATCGATTGAAGAAGCGTATCCCGGCGATGTCATTGGATTGAACAATCCTGGCGTCTTTGCGATTGGCGATACGATTTATACGGGTCAGAAGCTAGAGTACGAAGGTATTCCCTGCTTCTCTCCGGAATTGTTTGCTTATCTGAAAAACCCCAACCCTTCTAAGTTCAAGCAATTCCACAAGGGCGTCTCGGAATTGCGGGAAGAAGGTGCAGTGCAAATCATGTACTCAGTGGATGAAGGCAAACGCGACCCAATCCTAGCAGCGGTGGGACAATTGCAATTTGAGGTAGTGCAATTTCGCTTGCAGAATGAATACGGTGTTGAAACTCACACAGAATTATTGCCTTATAGTGTGGCTCGTTGGGTAGCCGGTGGCTGGGAGGCTCTGCAAAAAGTGGGACGTCTTTTCAACACCGTGACGGTGAAGGATAGCTGGGGGCGTCCGGTGCTGTTGTTCCGAAACGAATGGAATTGTCAGCAGGTGCAAGCGGATCATCCAGAGTTGAAGTTAAATTCTGTAGCGCCTGTAGCGGCGGGGCAACAACCAGTAGATTTTTGACCTAAGCGCTTGGTGAAAGCCAATACCTCACTGGTTTCCTGGGTCATGATTGATGTTTCCCAGCCTGTTTCAGGCTGGGTGCCATTGTCTCGCCGGAGCCGGATATCAAAAGGAGCCGGATATCAAAAAAGGTGGACACTTGCCCACCTTACCTACTCTCATCTTCCGTTTTATCTAGAAAGGGCGGGAAAACCCCGCCCCTAGTATTAGGCGTTCGTGTTAATACTCAGCAGCACCTCACCTTTGATCATCCGTTGGGCGGCATCGAGGAGCGCTTCTTCCAGATAAGGCTTGGTAAAGTAGCCTTTCGCTCCCAACTGAGCTGCCATTTGCTGGTGCTTGCTAGCGCCACGAGAAGTTAGCATGGCTACCGGCAGATGGTTGAGGCTGGGGTCTTTCTGAATCCGTGAGAGCAACTCGAGTCCGTCCATGCGAGGCATTTCAATGTCGCAGAAGACAATCTCGCAAGGCAGACCCGACCGAAGTTTATCCCAAGCTTCCTGACCGTCACGGGCTTGTTCCACTCGGTATCCTGCCTTGTTAAAGGTCATGGAGAGAAGTTCGCGCACCGTAATTGAGTCATCTACAATCAAGACCATCGGATCGGTCTTCACTGCTGGAGCCTCCACAGGAAGGGAAACACCCGCCTTATCCCACAGAGAAACGTTACGGTCTTTGCCAATCCGACCCGTCGCCAAGTCAATCAGCTCTAGAACGTCAGCAATGGGCATGATCCGACCATCCCCTAAGACAGTAGCACCTGCGACGCCTAGGGGCTTGGGCACAGGGCCTTCCAGTTGCTTAATCACAATTTCTTGTTCTCCCAGCACCTGATCTACTTGGACGGCGATAAAATTGCCAGCACTGCGTAGCACGACAACCGAAATCATGTCATCTTCCCTGTTTCCACCATAAACGGTGCCTCGACTGAGGTGACGCTGGTAGGTCAGTAGTTCCTCTAGAGGTTGGAAGGGCATGAGAGAGTCGCGCCAAGAGATACAGGTCTCACCTTCTGAGTTCGTTTGAATGCGGTCTTGGGGCACATCCAACATATCTTCCACCCCATCCATCGGGAAGGCAATGCGAGCTTTGTCACTCAGGCAACAAAGTGCTTTGCAAATACTTAAGGTAAGGGGCAGACGAACGGTAAAGGTAGTGCCCTTGCCTAGGGTGGAGTCTGTTGTGATTACACCGCGAATTTCGTTCAAACTGGTGCAAACCACATCCATCCCGACGCCGCGACCTGAGAAGTCATCGGCTTTGTCTTTGGTACTAAAACCAGGATGGAAGAGCAGATCGTAGACTTCCAGACGGGTCATGGACTTGGCTTCAGATGCGGTAATCAGCCCTTTTTCGACTGCCTTTGCCTTTACCCGTTCTGAATCAATGCCTGCGCCATCATCCGAGACGGAGATAACGGTTTGGTTGCCTTGATGGAAGGCTCGGATGGTAATCCGACCTACGGGAGGCTTTCCGGCGGCTATACGCACTTCTGGCGGTTCAATGCCGTGAGTGATGGCATTGTTCACCAGGTGCGTCATCGGGTCGTAGAGGTGTTCCAGGATCACTTTATCGATCAAGGTTTCCCGACCCTCAATCTGTAGCTCGGCTTGTTTGCCGCACTTGAGAGAAATCTCGCGGACGGCACGGGGCAAGCGGTCGGCAGTTTGGGCAAAAGGCACCATGCGCGATCGCGTCAATCCCTCTTGCAACTGAGTCGTCACCTGCCGCAGCATCCGGGCGACTTGGTCGGTTTCATCAACGAGGAATTCAATGTCAGCCGCCGACTCTCGGACGCGGACAATTAGCTCAATGATTTCTTGGGAAAGGCTGTGGAAAGGCGTAAACAGATCGAGTTCCAATTCACCCAAACCAAAACGGCTGTTGGCGGGAGCCTCCTGCGCTGCCGACGTATGGTCAGGTCGGGCGTTGAACCGATTGCTTTGACGACTGGCGAGTAGAGAGCTTTCTAGGAGCGATCGCTCATACCGATCCTGCATCCTCGCTCCCACGTCACTGAGTTGCTGTACCTGGTGCAGCAAGTTATCTAGAAATTGTCGCAGGCGTTCTTGATCCTGTTCCAAAGTGTTCCGGTTCACCACTAATTCCCCCACCAGGTTGCTGAGGTTGTCTAAGTGCTTAACCGGCACCCGCATGGTCTGTTCAAACACTTTAACCGGACGGGGACGATTAACCGGGCGAACTTGGCCTGGGCTTGTTTTCACGCTACGTGGCCCACCCATCGTCTCCTCAGCCTGTCCCAACAGTTCCTCCAAATCCCCGAATCCATCGTCTAGGGCGTCTGCGGATGTAGCTGTTTCAGCTATCGGCTTCGTAGGAGAACGTTGCGATTGAGCGAATTGAGGAACAAGCTGAGGTTCATCATCCCCCAAGAGAGCTTCCAAGTCAGCAAACTCATTCATGTCTTCTGCATCAAAAGCCGCTGGGACGGATTCCTCTTCACCTAGCAGTGCTTCCAACTCGTCAAACTCATCGTTACTTGCCAAGTTAGATGCTGGTTCTGCGAACACTTCCTCACCCAACATTGCCTCTAATTCGTCAAACTCATCGTTTTCCACTAATGAGATGGCTAAGTCTTGGTCTTGTTCTCCAACTGTCTCTAGCAAAGACAACTCATCTAAAACAGCAGCCTCTGAAGGATTTGCAATCTCTTGTTGTTCTGTCACTAAGTCCCAGAGATCGTCAACTTCCTTCAACTCATCTGCGTCAGACGCTTGGTTTTCTGAAGGAATTTCTCCAATTAACAGATTCTCTTCAAAATCCAATCCATCCCCAAACTCTACTGGTTCGCTACCTAAGAGATCCTCTAACTCGGAAGCTGCCTCTTGAGACACCGCTGCTGAGTCGATTCCCCACTCGGCATCGTCCATGTCGCTGCTAAATAGGTCTAAATCTGCTAATTCCAGCGCTTCTGGAGTCGATGCAGATGATGCTTCTTCTCCAAACATCGCTTCCAGATTCTCTGACTCCACTGGCACCGCAGCTAAGTCGATTCCCCACTCAGCTTCCGTATCGTTACTGCCAAATAGGTCTAGGTCTGAATCTGCTAATTCCAGCGCTTCTGGAGTTGGTGCTTCTTGTTCCCCAAACATCGCTTCCAGATTCTCTGACTCCACCGGCACCGCGGCTAAGTCGATTCCCCACTCAGCTTCCGTTTCGCTGCTAAATAGGTCTGAATCTGCTAATTCCAGCGCTTCTGGAGTCGGTGCAGATGATGCTTCTTCTCCAAACATTGCTTCCAAATTGTCTGACTCCACCGGCACCGCCGCCAAGTCGATTCCCCACTCAGCATCGTCCATGTCGCTGCCAAATAGGTCTGAATCTGCTAATTCCAGCGCTTCTGGAGTTGGTGCAGGTGCTTCTCCAAACATTGCTTCCAGATTCTCTGGGGCTTCCGCAGGCAACGAGGAATCTAAGAGATCCTCATCAAGCTCGAAAGCTGCGTCGACAGGTACTGCTGCTGAGTCGATTCCCCACTCAGCGTCGAATTCAGTAGCTAACAGATTTTCTTCATTCAAATCCAGCGCATCCAGCGCATCGGTACTGGAAGATGGCTCATCGCCTAACATTGTTTCTAGATTTTCTGCGGCATCCAGAGATCCTTGAGATGTTTCCTCTGACGGCAGTTCTAAAAACGCATCGGTTGTAGCGAAGAAATCATCGGAGGCGTCTGCCGAAACAAGGGACTCTTCCTGACTAGTATCAAACAAACTGGATAACGGCTCGCCTAGGCTAGCATCAAAAGCATTTGTATTTCCATCGGATAGGTTCATGCTGGCAAAGTCTAGAGAACTATCCCACTCAGTCGTTGCAGTTGCTTCTGGCTCTGCCTCAAAGAAGTTATCTAATGCGTCAAGTTGGGGCACTTCATGGCTTTCCCCATTCATGTCAAGAGATTCATCTAAAGATGCGAATTCTGTTGTTTCTAGCTCTGCTGCTTGCGACCCAAAGAAATCACCTAACTCATCTACCGAGACAGTTTCGGTAAGATTAGGAACAGAGTTTAGCGCCCCATTCGCATCTGCATCTTCTTGTAGCGCTAGGTTCTCGATCTCGCTACCAGTGCTTTCCGCTTCACTTTCCCCATCCAGGCTAAAGGGACTGGTTTGTGGATTGTCCAACTCCAACAAGTCCAGTGCTTCTTCGTTCCTTGCGTCTGAGGCGCTTGTA
The DNA here is from genome assembly GCF_039961835.1 of Trichocoleus sp. ST-U1. Taxonomy (NCBI): domain Bacteria; kingdom Bacillati; phylum Cyanobacteriota; class Cyanophyceae; order Leptolyngbyales; family Trichocoleusaceae; genus Trichocoleus; species Trichocoleus sp. ST-U1. The sequence continues at coordinate 21,421 of NZ_JAMPJZ010000042.1, read as the reverse complement.
TCCAGTGCAAATGCATCTGGAGACGCCCAATTGCTGGGAATATCTAAATCGTCTAAAGCTGAGAATGGCTCTTCAACCAAAGTTTCATTGAACTCCAGTTGGTTTTCCCAATCTTCTAGGTCTTCTCGTGCCGTTCCTGGCATTTGAGCTGCTGTTACTTCTGAGAAGCCCGCGGGTTGGATTGTCTCGTCCCACGCCAAGTCTGTTGCTGACCAATCCTCTAGGAAAGCTCTGTCAACGCTGCTTGTACTGGCATCGATATCTTCCACACCTGGTATGGCAGGCCAATTAAAGTCGAGGTTAACATCTCCTACCGCATCCGCTTCGATTTCGGGTGCGATCGCCTCTGACTCAAAAGGAGTTCCTATCGCTGCACTCAAGTCCAAAAGGTCGTTTGCCTCGTTTCTTGGCATCGTTTCTTCAAGCCACAGATCTGTGTTGTCATCCAACATCAGTTCCTCGAGAACATCGCCATTGTCTGCTCTGGCGTGTGGGGTTTCAAACAGATCCAAGTTGCTAAAGTCAGGTTCTTCTTCCCAACCTGCTGCCGTTAAATCAACTTCATCTTCCAACAGGCTACCCATCTCCAAATCGCCTGTCAAAGCTGTACTCGTACTCTGCTCATCTTCAAACACAAAATCTGGCAAATCGTTACCAGTCGTGGCGATTGGCTCGGCGGCAGAAACACTATCGAGTACCTGCAAATCCTCGCTCGACCAATCTGTAGTCCAGTCCGACCCTTCTATAGACATGATCGATGGAGTTTCTAACTCTTCTGAAACTTCCTGGTTGCTGTTCTCGGCTGCTTCGCCAAACAGCGTTCCTGTTGTCATCAATTCCCAGTCTGACGACTCCTGACTCGCTGCTGCCTCGATCGAGTCATTTTCGTTAGTATCTATACCCGCAGCACCGAACAGATCTTCATCCGAATCCGACTCTAACGCTTCAGATTCTGTCGCCAAGAGTGCCAAGTCCAAATTCTCAGAGGTAAGAATGCCTAATAAATCTTCATCTGTAGCAGCCGCAAGCGACTCGCTTAAAGGGTTGGTATTCTCCTGTTGCTCAAAGCCTTCATCTTCTAAGAAACTGTCACTCCAGAGATTGGCTAAATTCTCTGATGGGGTTGCTTCTGAAGCTGCGCTTGGGGCATCTGCCGCAAACAGCAGGTCAGAAAAATCATCTTCATCTCCATTTCCATCTGACACGCTACCTGCGAACAATTGTGCGGCATCTTCCCGTTCACTTTCGGCTGAAGGCGTTTCGCCTTCCTCTACTAAGTCTTCTCCAAATCCAAATAAAGTTAAATCATCTTCCTCGGTTGCTGGAGTGGCAGATTTTCCTAACCCATCTGTATCACCACCCAGTAAGTCAGAAAAGTCGTTTTCTTGTTCAAGATTCAACCATTCCTGACGCTCTGTGCCCATATTCTCTGCCCCATCGCCAATGACTTGTTCTTCTTGCCAGGTTTCATCCAGATCCGGGGCTTCCCCTTCAAACAAATCAGCAAGGCTATTGAGTTCTGCCATGCCGACTTCCGGCCCGTTGGGATCGGCTGGATGATTGGCAGATTCCTTACTCCGACCTGATTTGATACTCGGTTGAGAGAACGTTGTATCTGAATTCGCAGAGGTGAGGGAGGGTTCTTTCAACCCAGCCCCCGATTCACCAGATCCAAACCGTTCTTCTTGGATAAACGTCTCTGAGTAGTTGAAACGGTCGGTTGCTTTTGGTCGGCTTTGACGAGTTCCGGCTTCTGCTGGGGTCATAGAATGCTGCGATTGTACAGACGCAATTCGGGTCTGTAAATCGGCAGTTGTTGCTCCAGCTAGTTCTTGGGCTGAATAGATGAGCGAGGGTTCGGCATCCAGTTGCTCCAAAAGCGATGGAGTGGCGGAGGATGGTAGGAGTGCATTGAGCTGGGAACTCGGCTCAATTGAGCTAGCGCGACCTGCTAGCACCAGCTCTTGGGCTTGTTTAATTTCTTTAATAACGACCGTAGCCAGAGTGCGATAGGAATTTTCTGGATTTGCGATCGCGCTTGCCGAAGCCTGAATCAGTTCTGACCACTTCGGGCATTCATATTGTTCGCCCATCCGTTCCAAAGAGCCGCAGATTTCCTGAAGCTGTTGTCTGCACCTGGGTTGGTCGGTTTGTTTAAATAGCTGCAACATTTCGCGCAGCTGGTTGAGTACGTCGCTTTGAAAGCGTTTTTGGGCTTGCCCATCTCGAAGGTAGCCGCCTGCCGCCGTTGCCGCCCCTGTCTCTTGAGCGCCGCTAGCCGCCTCTAAGGAGACATTCCCGCCAGCCCCATTCACTAGGAATGCCATATGCTGGTTCAGTTCCTCAAATACCGGCTCGACGCCTGACATGATACCGTTAGCAATCTCCTCAGTTAAACCAAATGGGCCGCTGAGTTGTTCTATCAGTTCCTTGAGGGTATCGGAAACCTTCAAAAAGAGGGACTCTAGTTTTTGGTCAATCTTCACCGGACACTCTTTGAGGACTTTGAAGCAGTCTTCTAAGCGGTGGGAGGTTCTCTGAATACTGTTGATTCCCAGCATTGCCGCCCCGCCTTTGACCGAATGGGCGGCGCGGAAAACTTCATTCACCATTTCAGAATCTTCAATGGTGCTTTGCAGATTCACCAATCCCTGTTCAATGGTATTGAGGTGGTCTTTCGCCTCCTCAATGAAGTAGCCCATGATTCGCTGTTGTTGCTCCGGCTGCATAGCAGTATCCTTCGAGAGTGCTGAGTGCTATTGACGCCCATACGGCGGCTTCCCGTAGGGAGTGCTGAGTAGGAGAAAGAAGATTTTTTCTCCACTAGATTGCTTTTAATGTACCCAATCTATACAGAATCGACATCATTGATTTTTGCTCGATTTGTAGAAACCCCATTTATCGCGTTTCCAGGGTAATTTTCAGTCGTTTTTGCCCCACAATTTCTGATTTCTCAATTTATTTCCCTTCAGTAGCTTCGATGCGGAAGCGTTCGACGGAAGTTAGCAGGTCTCGTGCCACTCCGACCAAGTTTTGCAGCGCAGTGGATACCCGTTGCGCTTCCTGAGAAGTTTCTTGCGCGGTCAGTTCCACCGATTGCATCACCTGGGCAACAGCAGAAGAAGTTTCTGTCTGTTCCACGGTGTCAGCAGTAATCGAGCGAACCAGGGCGTCGATCCGATTTGACACCTGAATGATGTCTTCCAAACTCCGCTTCGCCTGTTCTGCCCGCTTCGTTCCATCAATTACCTGTTGAGTACCTTCCTCCATTGCCATCATCACCGAACCCGTTTCGCTCTGGATTTGTAGCACAATCTGTTCAATTTCCTTCAAAGCTTTCGCAGCTCGGTCTGCAAGTTGTCGCACTTCATCTGCCACCACAGCAAAGCCCCGACCCGCCTCACCGGCGCGTGCTGCTTCAATACTTGCATTGAGTGCTAGGAGGTTGGTTCGGGAAGCGATCCCTGAAATTAACGCGACAATCTTAGAAATTTCCTGAGAAGATTCAGCAAGGCGCTTGACTTTTCGAGTCGTTTCTGCAACGGTTTCCCGAATTTGCAGAATTCCTGCCACCGTTCGTTCTACGGATTCACCACCCTTCAAGGCTGTGGCAGAGGCGGCGCGGGCGACTTCTTCTGCTTCTCTCGCATTTTCAGCAACCCGCTGAATCGAGCCAGTCATCACCTGAACCGAGTTGAGAGTCACCGCCAGCTCTTCTGCCTGTCGCAGCGCATCGGAAGACAAACCGCGAGCAAATACTTCACTGTCAGTCGCTCCTCTACTGACTTGTCGAGCCGCCATCTTCACCTGTTGAACGATTTCCCGCAGGTTTTGAATGGTCAGGTTAAAGGAGTCGGCAACGGCTCCCAAAACGTCTGCGGTGACTTCTGCCTGCACGGTCAGATCCCCACGGGCAGCACCTTCTACATCATCCAGCAGTCGAATCACTTGACGTTGCAAGTCTTCTTTTGCTTGTTCTTGCTCTTCAGCTTTGCGTTGAGCTTCGGATGTAGTGGTCAGGATGACGCGAGCCATTTGGTTGAACCCAGCGGCAAGGGAACCGAATTCGTCTTCCGAGTAAACGGTTGCCTGGGCATTAAAGTTGCCACCAGAGACAGACTCAAACTGGGCTTGGAGGTCTTCGGTGGTTTTTTTGATTTGCCGAGTCGTGATTCGTCCTAAAGCCAGGGTAGTCCCAAAGGTGGCGGCACCCGCTGCCAGACTCATCACCCAGCTGGTGTTACGGAGATGGGAGATTGTAGTGTTTTTACTGTCTTGGGGAGCAGCACTCGCGGAGATGAAGCTGACAAGTGCAACGACAACGGCGGAGACAATTCCGGCAGCGGCGGCAGAGATCAGCGGCTTTTTACTCAGAGGGGCGTTTTCAAAGGCAGCTAAAGGGCCTTGTTCAATGGTGACATTTGGCTCTGCTTTGGAGCCTTCTGGAGTAAAGGAAATCGTTCCGGGGCTTTGTTCGGAGGTTCCGGTGATGCTGAATTCATCATCGTGAACGCCCAAGCTTGAACTTCCGGAGGATTCGGTAAAAGTTCGCGTCTCTACTTTCCGCTTGGAATCTCCAGATGCCCGTCTTGAAGAGGTTCCCAAGTCGGAAATTCCTGCGGAGAATCCTTGGCTATTGCCTTCTGAATGAGACAGATCGAAATCCGGAATGCTCCCTAAATCGTCTCCAAAATCACCAAATTCGTCTAAGAAGTCGCTGCTACTTTCATTGAGCCGGTTGCGCTGTTGATTTTCTGAGGAAAACGAGTCATAGCCAATGGCATCGTCAAAGGCTTCAAAATCAAATTGGTCATTTCGGGTATTCCCGTTTTGATCGGAATGGGCGACATAAGTAGCATCGTCTTCGTAGGGATGAGTCTCAAACGGGCGGTGACGGGATCTAGTGGGATCGTTGCTACTGGTATAAGGTTCGGTATCGCCTAAGGCATCCTGACTGTCATATCCGAAACTTTCCTCCTCTGTTCTTCTAGATTCCAGCTCTCCGGATCTCATTAACAGTGTTTCGTCTTCCAGAGGAAAGTAATTGAAATTGGGTTCTTCTAAAGTGTCTGAAGAATTGGGAATTTCAAATGTCGAATTGTCATTCTCGAAGTTGCCCGATGGCATTTGAAATTCACGATCCGCCGTTTGATCGAAGTCAGTAAAGGCGTCGAGCGGAAATGCCTCTGCATCAAAATCTGTATTGGTTGCGGGCGATCCAGTCTCGTCATCCAGAGAACTGGGCGACCATGATTGTGCAAAGGGGTCGTGATAGGCTTCTGGTGTTTGTGCTGTTGCACTATCTGTATAGTCCGAGCTGACAAACGGATTCGCCGCTGAGTAAGACTCTATATCCTGAAAATCTCCGGAGTCGAAATCATCTAGAGAAGAGATGTCCTGAGTTGCCATCTCTGGTTCTTCTAGGGATGGCCATGCTGCGTTGGCTTCTGGAATCGCATAATCATCATGGTTGAGTGCAAATTCGTCTGGTTCCAACTCGCCACCAACGGGATCGGAAGTTGCACCAACCGATTCGGAGTAGTTTTGGCAAGAGAGGGCGTATTCTATTCCGTTGTTGGCACAATCGATAAACTCTTGGTCGTCGGTGAGCTGAGGCACCAACTCGTATTGTTCTTGCGCGATCGCGTACTGCTGTAATCCATAACAGTAAATATGACCCCGTAGAATCCGAGCATTTGGGTCATTGGGAAAATTTTCGACTAACCGATCGATGATGGCCGCTGCCTCTTCGTAGTTGCCCAGCGTGTAGGCTGAAAATGCGTGTTGATATTCTTGTGTGTAATCTGTACTTGATTTCATTTGCTTCCCCCAAAACAAGTAAAAATTAAAAATTAAAAATTAAAAAATTCATTTTGCCTTTTTACTTTTTAATTTTTAATTGATTTCATGCTGCCCATCGCGCTGAGCGAACAATTGCGACTTGGTCTAATAGTCGGAGAAACTGATTTTTCTCTTTGTCTAATAACCACTCACCCTTAAGAAAAGGTGCCATACTGTCTGGAACGTTAGTAAGCATCTGTACCTGATCGATATCGAGCCAGTCCATGCCGACAATACGCTCAACGGCTAAGCCTAACATGGTGTCCTGGTCTTCAACGGCAATCACTGGAATCTCAGGTTTGTCTGTGTTCAGGGCAGATGAATCCCCTAAAAACTGCCCGAGGTCTGCGACCCAAATCACTTGCCCGCGCCAGTTCAGCGTTCCTAACAGGAGGGGAGAAGCGTTGGGAATTGGAGTAATCCTGTCTGGTGATGGAGAAACCACTTCACGGATTCCACTGGCTCCTAGGGCAAATTCGTTACCGGATGGAACGTAAAACCGCAGGTGTAATTCACCTTCAGGACTCTCCAGTTCCTGAAATCCGGGTGAGTGATCTTGACCGCTGCCTGTTAAAAAGTCCGGATTGCCGACCATTCTATCTCCTTAGCTGTTAACTGTTAGCTGTTAGCTTTTGTTACTTCTCGAAACCTAAAAGCTACTAGAACTTTGGAGGTTAGTAGTTTTGGGCTAATGGCTAATGGCTTGTTAGCCTCGTAGCAGCTGTTTGACCGTCCCTATTAGCTCGGTTGGCTGAAAGGGTTTGGCTATATAAGCGTCTGCACCTTGTTTCATCCCCCAGTAGCGGTCAAATTCTTCTCCTTTCGACGAACACATTACCACAGGAACATTCTGGGTTTTTGGGTCGGCTTTGAGCCGACGACATACCTCATAACCGTTCATTCGGGGCATGACAATATCCAATACCACTAAGTCGGGACAAGACTTGAGAATTTGTTCCAAGGCTTCGACACCATCAGTGGCAATCGTTACGGTTAACCCACTTCCCTTGAGGAGGTCTGAGATCATTGCCCGTTGTGCGGGACTGTCTTCTACAACCAGAACTACACTCATAACTCCCTACCTACCTGTCTGCCGGTTCAAACATGAACGCTCATAAGCCACGATTGGTTCACCCCTCAACCATGTCATGACTTAAGTATCCCATCTAACTTTAGACTCCTGTACGGGCGCTGTTTACGAGATGTCTCCCCTGCTTTGGAGAGTCGCTGGTAAACGATTGCCCCCACGACTTGCTTAGTATCTGTAGTCGGTAGCCCGTCGTTGATAGTCCCTAGTCCATAGTCTATTCCTAATTTCATCATTGAATGAAGCCCCGCCTCATCGGTGGGGCAATTTTACCCGACTCGTACATCTGTTTCTTCTATCTCTCGATTTAACTCTGTAGGGTCTAAAGGTTCTGATATCGTTGATTCCTTTTCACCAGGGCCAATATATCTCTCTAGTAGCATTAATAACTCACTTTCTCCAAAAGGCTTGGTTAGGTAGTCGGTTGCGCCTACCATCCTGGCTCTGACCCGATCGATAAATCCATCTTTGCCAGTCAGCATGATGATGGGGGTCTGTCGAAAAGCGGTTGATTTCCGGAGCATGGCACAAATCTCATAGCCTTCGAGGTCGGGCATTGCAATATCACAAAGAATCAAGTCGGGTTTGAGTTGGAAGACGAGACTGAGTGCTTTGAGAGGATTGCTAATCGCGGTTGCCTCATAACCTTGTGGTTTTAGGATATATTCGACGGTTTTACCGATGGCAACGTCATCATCGATACAGACAACGCGAGGAATTTTGTTGGCTGGGGTCGAATCGGATTCTATGCTAATTCCGACTCGGCGACTGGCTGCTGTTTCGTCGCTGGTGCAACTTTGCAGTTGTACCCAACCTTGTTGTACATAGGGATAAATTGCTCTTGCCACGGTTAAAATTTCACGATTCAGATATCGGGCTAGCTGCCGTAGGGAGGTTTTTCCATCTAGCTGGCGATCTAGGGTTTTAAAAGCATTTTCTGGCAGGGCAGCGCGTAAAGAAACTGCATCGGCAATGACTGGGCAGTGATTGGGAGATTGAATGTGGGGATGAAATTGTTTCCACTCCTGCACCTGCTTCATGATCTTGGCGACGAGGGGGGCAATTTCTAGGGTGGTAAGTTGCGGTGCTAGCGCTGGGCCAATGTCGAAGATGAAGGAGCCTTGATGAAGGCTGAGGAGGTCGAATAAGGTTTCATGCACCATACTGCGGATGATGCTGCGCCCTTGAGCGGGGGTCAAAATATGATTTTCCAACAGTGCCCACAAGTAGCCGTATTCGGGCGCATTAATCGCATCAATTAAGGGGACTTCCAGAGTTTTGAGGGAGGTTTCGGCTCGATAACGGCGTAGGTAGTCGCGCAAACGCAACAAACTGCCGGTTCCATCGCTAGCATAGGCGATTTGTCCATTGAGGAAGAAGACAAACCAGAACGGCCCTGGTTCTTTGAGTTTTGCGTCTCGGTAGGGGATGCTGGTACGTCGCGCCCCTACATGCTCACCCGTTCCTTGAACGGGTGAGCTGTATGCCTCCACGAATAATTCGCCTGTTCGCTGACCTAATTCGATCAGTTGCAGGATGCTGCGTATATCAATTTCATTTAACGTTCCCTGCATGTAATGAAAATGCGCTCCTAATAACCGTTTGAATCTGAGTTAATGTTGCATTTGTCAAGTTTTCCGCGGTGCCTGCTATAAAAATCTTTACAATTAGGTAGTTTTTCTTTGAGTAAAGGATGGAGCCAGATAATACAGTACCAGGGAAAGAGATTCTGGCGAAGGCACAATCTTTACTGACAAAAGTCAAACCCATGCAAGTTATTTGTCTGGTTGCTTTTGCCTGGGTTCAGTTAGCAATGGAACTAGCCGAGAATTGTCTGTGGCAGGATTGCCTAGGATTCAAGTTAAATATTAAATAAGAAAGAAATCGAAACATATTTAGTTTAATTTAAGACTTGACGTGGCTGCCAACACGGGCTAAATTACGGAGTCTTCAGGGAGAAACTGACCAAAAGGCGATCGCGTTTTAGATCGGGGTGTGAATTCAAAGGTGGAAGCGCCTCGTGGGTCGGCACTTCCACAACAAGGTCTGAAAAGGTTAGGATCGTTCTGGTTATGAAGCCTGGGCGAGAATTATGGCGGCATGGCTCTGGTGGGACCAGAGATCGGTCAACAAGCGGGCACAAGATACATCAAGAGGACCATCAGCGTGCTGTATCTAGCAGAAGTACAAAAAAAGAGTGGCGGTGTTTTTGGTGGTGGCAAGGCCGAACTAAAACTGCTGGCTTGTCAGCAGAATGACCAGAGTTGGCGTGCTGCGTCTGATGAAGTGATTCCCGCTCCTGAAGAAGCCAATAATTTTAATGGTGGCGTCTTGGTGCTGGTTGAGCTAAGCGGGAATCGGCAAGTGCAGCGTCCGCCGACAGAGGCGGGGCGTCAGTTGGTGAATATCTTGCAGAATTTCTCTCGCCAACTGGAAAAGTCGAAAACTCAGGAAGAAGAAATTGAACAGTGGAAGCAGTCGCTGACTTATCAGAGTCAGGAGCTAAACCGGCGCGAAATGGAAATGGAAGCGCGGGTGGAACAACTGCAACAGTTGGAGGAAGACTTTGAACGGTTGGAGGCGCAACGTCAAGAAATTGACAGTTCGCGGGAGGAAATTGAGCGACTGCGGGAAGAGTGCGATCGCAACCGCATCGAGATGGAGGGAGCGTGGGAACACTTGCGGGGCGAGCAGCGCCGCTTGGAGGAACGACAGGCGGAGTTCCAACAGGGAACGGTATTAGATGAGGAGCAAGGTCAAAAGATTCGGGAATTACTAGATCGTTTAGCTTCGGCGATCGCTCCTACGGAAGCAGTGCGAGAACAACTGAATCTGGCTTTTGAAATTGTCAACGGGCAGCAGGGAACCCTAGATCAGCACTGGCAAAATCTGGAGCAACAACGCAACAATGCCCAACAGAAGCAAGCGGAAGTAGACCAGCAAACTCAAGAACTGCAAAGGCGCACGGAGGAGTTAAAGCAGGCTCAAGAGGCTCTGGAAAAAGTGCGTTTAGAGCGGATGGTGCTTCAAAACTCCCTGGAGATCAAGCAGGAGTATGCTCAGATGCAAAGTCTCCAGTTGCGAAATCAGGAGGAGCTGTACGAGCAACTTCACCGTCTGGCAACAACTTCAACGGGTGTCAAAATTAGCCAAAAGGTCGATCTGGAAGCGCTGGAGAAAATGCCCCTAGGCGAGCTGCAAGAAACCGTGCAAAATCTTCAGCAAGATTTGGAAAAAGTGATGCGCTTTGTCAATGACCAAGAAGAAGAGTTGACCTTGCAGCGTCAAACGGTTGAGGAATTGCAGACGAAGATCGAGCAAGCCAGCGAGTATGACCGCCTCAGTTTGGAAAATGAGCTAGCAGAGGAGCAGGATTGCTACCAAATGCTGGATGAAACGCTGGTGGGTCAACGCATCTACCTGCGGGAGCGAGAAGAAGTTTTAAATCAACACTTGCGGGTGCTGCGGCGACGGCAAGGGATTGTGGACAATGAAGGGCAGGACAATCAAAAGATTGACTTGGGTCCGGTTCTGAGTCAGTTGGAAGGACAACGACAACAACAGGCAGAGGAACTACAAAAACTGGAAAGCCAGATTGAGCAGGTGCGGATGAGCATTCAGCAAGCTCAAGGCATGATTGACCATCAAGCTGGCGAACAGGAGCAAGAGCGTCAGCAGATTAAGCAGCTAGAGCAGAAATTGCAGGAAATGAGGGCGGCGGCGGCGGAACTCGTGGGCAAGGTAAATACCTATCAGGAAACGCTACAGCCAATGCAGGATCGCTTGAATGAGATGCGGCAGAAGTTGGAGGCAATCGTGGGGACGTTGGCTCAGGTTCAGGAAACGGGTGACTATCAGCTGCAATCAATTACTGAGATGCGGCAAGTTCTCCTCACCTTGATCGGTGGTTAGTTGAATGCGGCATGAGAATTAAAAATTAAGAATCCAAAATTAAAAATGAGTCGTTCTGAATTTTTAATTTTGGATTTTTAATTTTTAATTGAAATCCAAACTCCATCTACTTGTGCGATCGCGCCCCCAGGAAAGGGATCGGTTTGAGAGCGGTTGGGGGCTGTAATTAAGGCAGTCAGTTTTTCGATTTGCTCGAAGCTGGGGGCGATGGGTAGAACTGAGGCGAGGAAGTGCCGCATGACGCGACGTTGCAGGGCTAGGGGGGCTTGACGCAATACGAAACGATTGAGTCTTTTGTTAGTGTTGAGTGCTGTAGAGCCGTCTCCCTGCCCATGCTGAGAGATAAGTGGCGAGTCTTCGTTTTCTAGGGCTTGTTGCAGCAGCTTCTGAGCGGCTTCTTCAAGATATTGCACATCTGCCCGTAAAAGTTCCGCTGTCTTCGCCAGTGTTTGCTCAACTTGGGGGTTGAAGTGAGTTTGTAAGTATGGCAGTAACTCCTGGCGGATACGGTTACGGGCATACTTGAAATCTTGATTCGTAGAATCTTCCCAAACGGGAATCTGAAATTCTTGGCAAAATTGAGCGGTTTGTGCCCTAGTAACTTCTAGAAGAGGGCGCACCAGTTGCAGTGTTGGATGCAGTGTTGGAGTCAGCGGACGCTGCCAGGTTAGGGCTTGTAATCCATCGGCACCACTGCCGCGCATCAGGTTATAAAGGAGGGTTTCGGCGCGATCGCTCGCTGTATGACCTGTGACAATGTATGGGAAGTTGTTGGTTTGGGCGATCGCACTCAAGGCTTGATAACGCCACTGCCGCGCCGCTGCCTCTGAGGTGATAGATGGCGTTTCTGGGGCGGTTTCCAAGTAATAGGAGACTTGCCAGGTTCTCGCCAACTGTTCCACATGGTTGGCATTTGCTTGGGAATCCGGACGCCAGCGGTGATCGCAGTGAGCAATTCCTAGATGCCATCCCCACTTTGGCTGCAAATCTAGCAGTAATTTGATTAAGCAGAGAGAATCTTGTCCCCCGGAGACTGCAACTAATAGGGGCTGGTTTCGCGGTAAGAGATGGCGATCGCGTAAAATTCGATGCAATTGGGCATGGAGAGGCGTCCAAGGGGGAAGATTAGGCATTAGCTATCATCTTCTTTGAGTTGCTGACGAATATCCTCTAGTGGTGATTCTGGCTCATCCGGGCAAAATTCTAGAGTTACTCTAACCTTTCCTTGTTTCCAGTTAGCACCGGGTCTTAGAACCTTGCAATCTATACCCTCACTAAACCACTTTATTTGCTCACCAGTTGCTCCTACCTGAGCCTGCATCCGGTTAATGAATTCACCCACTTGGAAAGTGGAGTGATTAATTAAAAGTCTCTGAGTATTTGTATTAACACACAAAACATTGTCCGCTTCTATCCGCTCGAATCCATTATTCATGTGAATCTCCAGTTCCAGCACTTGTTCTAGATTTTTTCAGAAGTAGCCGCGAGTTTACTTGTTAGGCTGCTATTGGTTTTAATCAGTGCGATCGCTCGGTCGATAAACGTCACCGGGGGAGTGGTCGGGATTAATCTCAATCACCAAGTCTACCGTCCTAGGATTTCTCGTCAGCGGTTTGATAAATAACTCTGGGTGGAGCGATTTCCAGAAATACTTGACAAATTCATCAATTTCCGAATCTGTCATGCCAGATTTACCAGCAGCAATCATGTCGTGTTCTGCCTGCCGTCGCCACTGCACAGACAGACGATAATCAACGGGATACAGCATCATCAGCCGATCTAACCGTTCCCACAAAGGTAAATAGTCCTGCAATCGGGTATTCATATCGCGGGCAAACGTTCGCTCAGCGGCGGTTAGAATCGGCGGTGGCGCGTTGTCAAAGGCAGCAGGGTCAATGGGACGGACGCCGACAAACCACCCTTCAAACAGGATGATATCGATGTCTTGGACAATTTCTGGCTGCGTCCTATCACCGGCACCTTCCCAGGCAGATTTATCAAAGCGAGGGACTGGAATCGGTTGCCCGGATGGCTGACGCAGACAGTCCAAAACGTCTAAACCCAATTGAATATCGTGGGTTCCGGGTGGCCCGCGCCAGATTAAGCGGGGGTCTTGCTTTCTTAAGGCAAGGCGATCGCGATAGGTTTTGTAGAGGTCATCTAGAGACAGGCTGAGTGTCGAGTTCCCTAGGTGTTTGAGAATTAAGGTAAGGACGGCTCCCAGAGTCGTTTTGCCAGTTCCCTGTCCCCCTAAAATTCCCTGGATGAGGGGGCGTCCTAACTGTTGCCGATCCTGCGCTAGTTTTGTGGCTAGGGGAAGCCAGAGGTTCCACAGCGTTTCTAAACTGAGGGATAGGAACTGCGGGCTAAGGACTGAGGAAAGATGGGGATAGATTAAGAGGAACAAATGCGATCGCTTGCGGATGACTTCCTCCACATTGGCGGGTGCGATCCCAAAAGCTTTCGCCCGGAAGTCATCTGCTAGCGCCTGTGCTGCCAAATGTTCCAACTGTGCTGAAGTCGGCGTTTTTCTAGCGATCCAATCGTTAAAAATTTGGCGAAGAGAGTCCATCACGAACCAAGTTTAAAGGCTTCAATAAATAAACTGTAAGTCAGACCAATTTTCAGCGCATTCAACATTTCTGTCACTAATAAGCGGTTGGGAACGCCTTCACCTGTTGGCACAACTCGCCGGTTTCTGCCGTAAACGAACCGATTCACGGTTTCGGTGAAAAAAATTAAAAATCCAGCGGCAATCACATCCCAGTTAGCGGTTTGTCCCGCTGTTGTGGGAATAGCGGTTCCTAGAAACACGCCCACTAATAGGCTCATCACCACCAGCGATATCCGTCGCCAGGGATTGCGAAACCATCGCCTCAGCTGTTGGCTGACAACATCAAAGAGATTGTTGAGACGAGTCCTTTGCATCGTTGAGGCTGACTCCGAAGTAATGTCCTGCTTTCCAAAAGCTTTTTTTAATTATCTAATGCTCCTACCACTTCCTTGATTGGGAAGTTTTATAAAGCTGGAGGCGGCGCTAAGCGCGATCGCCGCCTTAATAAAGATTTGTGTTTGTAATATAGAGATTTATTTAGAATCAAAAATTTTCTTAAAAGTAAGGGCATTCTCAATACAGATGAGATGATGTGTCCGTGCCTTCTCCTATGCCAACCAGCATACAGATAGCCCTGGCAACGGTAATCAGGAGACAACTTAGGATTGGAGCGATCGCGCTGCGGCAATGGGGTAGCGATCGCTCCATTTTACATATTCAGCATAGGTTTGCACTTCCTCCAAATCATTTTCTACATTTTCTAATTGTGAGGAACTTATAAAACGCAACAACCAAAACTCAACAACTCTCATACGCTCTATGAGATTTAAAGATTGAATTAAAAATTTATAGAAAAAAGTATCAATTCAACCTGTGTTAATTTCGCGATAACTTATCCTAGATCAATTCCTCTAAGCAAGCCTCCTCTCCTAGCATCTATCAACATCACACGCCAATACTATACTTATTAAACTTCCGAAAATGAGCATCAACCTAACGGGTTATCAGCTTTCCACTTTACCTCTTCATGAAGGAGCTAAAACAGTTATTTATCAGGGGACTAGAGAGGCTGAACTAATCTCTGTAAGTGTAAAAGCCCTTAAAGCCGAATATCCCACTCTTGAAGAAATTTCTCGATTGAGACATGAGTATAAAATTTTACTCCCTTTGGATATAGAAGGGGTTGTTAAATCACTGGCATTAGAAAACTATAACAACGGTCTAGCGTTAGTATTAGAATATTTTGACGGAGAATCTCTAGAAAAGTTATCAAATCTCCCCTGAAAACTGATTTAAACCAGTTTCTTCCGATTGCTATTCAGCTAGCAGATACCCTTGCCGCCTTGCATCAAAACCAGATTATTCATAAAGATATTAAACCACACAATATCCTAATGAATTCTAAAACTGGTCAAGTTAAGATTATAGATTTCAGCATTTCATCGCGTCTTTCTAGAGAAACTCAGACACAAGGTAATCCCACTTTACTAGAAGGCACCCTTGCCTATATGTCGCCCGAACAAACAGGCAGAATGAATCGGTCGATTGACTACCGTACCGACTTTTACTCGCTAGGCGTCACCTTTTATCAAATGCTGACGGGAAATTTACCTTTCTCTTCTACTGACCCGCTGGAACTCGTTCATTTTCACATTGCTAAACAACCTGCTTCTCCTGACCAAATCAATCCAAATATCCCGGCATCAATTTCAGCGATTGTAATGAAATTATTAGCTAAAAACGCTGAAGATCGATATCAAAGCGCCCAAGGATTAAAGGTAGATTTAGAGGAATGCCTCGTTCAACTGCAAAGAAATGGCAAAATTGAAGATTTTCTTCCAGGTCAGCGAGATAAATCTGGGCAATTGCTCATCCCTCAAAAACTGTATGGTCGTGAAACTGAAGTAACTACCCTAATGGATGCCTTTGACCGAGTCAGTGCTGGAACTACTGAGATGATGCTAGTTTCGGGTTATTCAGGTATTGGTAAATCTTGCTTGGTTCAAGAAGTTCATAAACCCGTTGTGCGTCAGCACGGATATTTTATTGCGGGTAAGTTTGACCAGTTTAAGCGAAATATTCCTTATGCTGCTCTGATTCAAGCTTTGCAAGAATTAATCCGGCAACTATTAACAGAAAGTCAGGAACAGATAGTTTTTTGGAAAGAAAAGCTAGAAAATGCTTTGGGATCGCAAGGTAAGATTGTTATTGATGTTATACCCGAAGTCGAACTAATTACTGGAGTTCAGCCAGAAGTTCCACAACTAGAACCCAGTGAATCTCAAAATCGCTTCAACCGGGTGTTTCAACAGTTTATTCATGTCTTTACAAAGCCAGAACATCCGCTGGTTATTTTCCTGGATGACTTACAGTGGGTAGATTCAGCTTCTTTAAAATTCATCGAACTACTGATGACTGACCCCAACAGTCAATATCTGTTAATGATTGGAGCCTATCGAGATAATGAAGTTATCGCTGCTTCTGTCACTCTAGGCAGCAGAAAATAGGGAATCTTGCATTTGTAGGGGGATAGGAACTGCACCGTGAAAGTAATTCATAAGCGCAATCAAGCGTGAAAATCCCAAAGATAGAGCCGGGATTGGAAAGACTTTGAGCCAAGGTCGAATCAGGTTAAATAGGGCAAAGGGTTGCAGGATTAAACGAAGATTATTTAACAAATTCTTCCAACCCGTTTCTTCATTCCACCAAGGATGCAGGGAAAACTTTTTAACTACAACTGAAGGGGGATTATCCTCCTGAAAATTGGGTTGAGGATAGAGTGAATCTGAGTGTAGGCTCACTAACAGATAAGCACTCATTACTATCTCCCACCATTTCTGAATCTGAGCATAACTCGTCACCCGAAAATCCGCCCAACCCAGTTCATTCTTACTTTGCTTTAAGCCATATTCTACCCAATTTCGTAACCCGTAGAGATTACCTACTTGATGATATTTTATTTCGGCAACATGCGTCATTACATACCAAGTTGAGTTTTTTGGTAACGTTTTGGGGTCAGTTGTAATTTCCCAAAACTGAGTGGCACGACGCTTGCCAAAAATAATCTCACGGATATATCTCTGCTGGGTCGTTCCGTCTGAAAATATTCGCTCAAATTCCCGCCAGCGATTGCAGCGCACCCTTTGCTCTTTAGGCAGCAAGACGGCGTGATTGCTGCGAATAGCGACAACAAATGGCAGCTTTAACTCGTACAACACATCAATGAAGTTACTGCCACTTTCCCCATATAAGCTATCGGCAAGCACGAGTTTAAACCGGAAACCTAACGCTTGTAATTCTCTTATTATCTGAGCTGCAATCTCTGGCTTACTTAAATATTTATCTCCGTCTTGAAGGCGTTCTTTTGGCTTGTAGACTTCAAAGGTTAGCGGGAAGGTAATTTTGTCAATTACTCCATAAGCTGTGACCGCTACAATTCCATTCTCAATTTTGCCTAAGTTGCCGATGTACTGTCGTTTCACATAATCCGTATCATTCCCTTTCTTTCGGTCACCTGTTTCATCAATAATTAGACTAATTTCCCTTCCTCCTAGAACTTGTAAAATTAGCTTTAATCTTTGCTGTCTCAACTGTTCTACTTTCCAGGGTGAGGTAGTGAGAAAGTGATGCAGCGACTGCTCCTGATCTAGTCCCACCACTTTGGCTATCGCTGGTAATGATTTCCTCTTGATGTCCGAAATCATCCCAATATGCAAATGTTTAAAAGCTTCAAAGCTTCTCACTTCTGGAAATAGGGATTGATACCATTGGCAGTAATCATCCACAAATTTCACGGTGGCTTGGGCTGGACGTGGTTCTGTCATAGGTAAATTCTGGCTTTGAACCGTTTTAGCCTATTATCCTCTCCCTAAAGTGACAAAAGAGCGTTATGGTGTAGGGGGGAGGTAAGATAAACTTTACCTCCCTTACCAGTGACCTATTGCAAGAGACACAACCCCGTTTTTGTGTCTGCGTATTTCTCTACTCCAGCATTTCCAGGTTTCGTACCGCGCCTTGATCCGCGCTAGTCGCCAGCAGTGCATAAGCCTTGAGCGCTGCACTTACCCGACGCTGCCTCTGCTGTGCAGGCTTCCAGGCATCTTTGCCCTTCGCTTCCATTGCCACACGACGGTTGGCTAATTCCTCCGCCGATAGCTCCACATTGATGCGGCGATTGGGGATGTCGATTTGGATCGGATCGCCACTCTGAACCAGCGCAATGTTCCCGCCCGCCGCCGCCTCTGGAGAGGCATGACCAATCGACAGACCCGAAGTCCCGCCAGAAAAGCGACCATCGGTCAATAATGCACAAACCTTGCCCAGTCCCTTAGATTTAAGGTAACTGGTCGGATAGAGCATTTCCTGCATCCCAGGCCCACCACGTGGGCCTTCGTAGCGAATGATTACCACATCGCCCGGTTCCACCTCATCGTTGAGAATTCCTTTGACAGCAGCATCCTGGCTTTCATAAATACGCGCCTTGCCTTCAAACACATGAATGCTTTCGTCTACGCCTGCCGTCTTCACAATACAACCGCGCTCAGCCAGATTGCCGTATAGCACAGCAAGTCCACCCTCGGTGCTGAAGGCGTTTTCGACGCGGCGGATACAGCCGTTTTCTCGGTCTTGGTCGAGTGAGGACCAGCGGGTTGATTGACTGAACGCTTGCTGAGTTGGAATCCCCGCAGGGCCGGCCTTGAAGAAGGTGTGGACGGCTTCGTCATTGGTACGCATGACATCCCAATGATCGAGCGCTTCTTTGAGCGTCTTACTATGGACTGTCGGCAAGTTTGTGTGGAGCAGTCCGGCACGATCTAGCTCACCGAGAATAGCAGGGATACCACCCGCCCGGTGGACATCCTCAATATGATACTGAGGTGTGTTAGGTGCTACCTTGCAGAGTTGCGGCACCTGGCGCGAGAGACGATCAATGTCGGTCAAGGTGAAATTGACGCCGGCTTCATGAGCAGCAGCCAGCAAGTGCAGAATGGTATTGGTAGAACCGCCCATCGCGATATCCAGCATCATGGCATTCTCGAACGCTTTGAAACTGGCAATGGAGCGGGGCAACACCGATTCATCGTCCTGCTCGTAGTAACGGCGGGTAATGTTGACAATGGTTCGCGCGGCGTTGAGAAACAGATCCTTACGGTCGAAATGGGTCGCTAGCACAGTCCCATTGCCAGGTAAGGAAAGACCAATCGCCTCCGTGAGACAGTTCATAGAGTTGGCGGTGAACATACCAGAGCAAGAGCCACAGGTCGGGCAGGCGGAACGCTCATATTCTTCAACCACCTCATCGCTGATACGGTCGTTCGCGGCAGCCACCATCGCGTCCACTAGGTCTAGTTTATATTCCGAGAGCTTGGTCTTGCCAGCTTCCATAGGCCCGCCGGAGACGAATACTGTAGGTATGTTGAGACGCAGGGCTGCCATCAACATACCGGGGGTGATTTTGTCACAATTGGAAATGCAGACTAGGGCATCGGCACAATGGGCGTTGACCATGTACTCAACCGAATCGGCGATGATTTCGCGCGAGGGCAGACTGTAGAGCATTCCGTCATGGCCCATAGCGATGCCATCATCCACGGCGATGGTGTTGAATTCTTTGGCAACACCACCGGCGGCTTCAATCTCACGGCACACCAGTTGTCCCAGATCCTTCAAGTGAACGTGACCAGGTACGAATTGGGTAAAGGAGTTAGCAACTGCAATGATTGGCTTCTCAAAATCCTCAGTGTGCATTCCGGTGGCACGCCAGAGCGCACGGGCACCGGCCATATTGCGTCCCTGGGTGGAGGTTCTGGAGCGATAGATCGGCATGACGCATCCTATTCGTCTAAGGGTTCTTAATAGTCTAGACTTTATGGTTACGTCGCGAAAACTTCTTAGTGACACACGCTTTGTGTCAGTCTTGTTGCCTTAAGCGATAAGTCCAAAGTGCTGTTGTCCCAAGAGAACCTTTATCGCTACAACATAGGAAAGAAGAGAAGTATATCGATTTAAAATTTTAACGAGATTAAATTTGATGACACGCCAAATAATTTGTTATTCGACAGCAGTTTGAGAGCTTGTGAGACTGATAATGGTAATAATACGGCTTAAAAGACAGCAGCATTAAAGATTCCGCTCGCTTGGGAAAGGTGCTTCAATCTGTCTCACAAACAGTAGATATTGTGACATTGCAGCACAGTTGTTATCCCTCTTTTGTTACTAGGGAGAGAGGATAATCAGGAAGAGATTCAACTAGCAATAGGGAAACTGACAGGAGAAGCGCGAAAATCATTCATGAGGTGAATTAATTTCAAAAAGCAACGTTTCATCCCAGGAATGTTAAATACTTGTAGCCAAGGTCGAATCAAACAGTAGAAGATATAAGGTTGAATAATTAATCTCAGGTTATTCAATGAACTCTTCTAGGTCGTACCAGACTCCCAATCAGGATGTTGACTATGTTGAGAAATATTGGAGTCGCTTGAGTCTGGCACTAATGATGTAGATGTTGGGCTTGATTGGGGTGAAAATTGAAATGAAGCAGCTTGAATGCTGACTAAAAGATAGGCGCTAAAAACGATTTCCCACCACCGTTCAATACTTTCATAGTCAGTCAGTCTAAAATCCGCCCAGCCTAGTTCATTTTTAACTTGCTTAAAACCATATTCAATCCAGTTTCGTAAACTATATAGCTCAGCTACATTCGGTGACAAATCAATTGAGAAATTAGTCATGATGTACCAACTTTCCTCTCCGGTTGGATCGGGAGTATTCGTCTTACTAATTTGGTAATATCTCCGGCGGTGACGTTTGCCAAAAATAATTTCTCTCAGGTAACGAGTTTCGGCTGGGCGGTGCGAAAGCCTTTGCTGATAAGCTTTCCATCGGTTATAACGTTTTCGGCTCCCGGGCGGCATCAACACTCCATGATTGGAGCGAATTGCGACGATAAACATTATTTGTAACTTTTCTATGCAGCTAATTACATCTCAACTTTCTCCGTAGAGACTATCTGCTAAAACTAACTTGATTTTAAATCCCCATTCTTTCAACTCTTGAATCATATCTATTGCTATTTGGGGTTTGGTTTTATATTTATCTCCTGGTTTCAGGCGGTTTTTTGGTTTAAATATTTGAAAGATCAATGGATAAGTAATTCCATCTACTACCCCATAGGCGTTTGCTGACACTATTCCATTTTCGGTTTTACCTAAATTCCCAATATATTGACGAGTTACATATTCTGTGGCTTTTCCCTTTTTTTTATCCCCGGTTTCGTCCACACATAAAATTATTTCTCTTTCCCCAATCAATATCTTTGTAAACTCCAGCCTCATTTCTCTTGATTTTTTTGTATCCCACAGTGCATCTCTTAAAAAATGATGTAATGATTGACTGGATTTTAGCCCTACTGTTTTCGCTATTTTGGGCAAGGATTTTTGGGGGATTTCTGATAGCATCCCTAAGTGTAAATACTTGAATGCTTCAAAATGCCTGACATCCTCAAATATTGAATAATAGTGTTGACAATAGTTATCGATGAAGCCGACTGTATTTACTGCTTCTCTACGTGGCGTAACCATTGCTGTTACTTACTGTTTCTGGTTTTCTTCCTGATTATCCTCTCCCCCTAGTAACAAAAGAGGGTTGATGCCGAGTGCATATCAACGCGATAGCTTGCAAGCGTTGCTGGGACTGTTTTTACAAGCCTAAAAACATCCACTTCCAGAGAATTGTCAAGTCAAATCAGCCAGCGCTTTAAGTCGATTTCTGAACGAGTACCCCAGGTCAACTCGTCAGATGATTCGACAGGTACGGCAAGCAGTTTTAGATCAATTGCTATCGTATCGACCGCAAGGGCGAAGACCATGTTTACAGGTGATTATTGACTTAACCAGTTTGCAGAAACGAGGTAACGGTATTTAAACAAAAATTCAGAAACAATAAAGATATAATCCTGACATGGCAAGTATTCCACGTTAAAGATTGAGCCATGAAAGAGACAACTCCTGCCGCCATGCCTGCTTGTT
>NZ_JAMPJZ010000041.1:0-54824 GCF_039961835.1 Trichocoleus sp. ST-U1 | reverse complement strand
ATTTATGATAAGCATTAAATATAAAATTTTGAATTCAATTAATTTACTTTCCCTTGCGAGTGAAATTATAATGAATTAATTGTCTAATATTTATGGATAACCCCATAAATATTGCTGGTAGATTTGGCTTTGAAAAAGTATAAAAATAGACTTTTATCCAGTGAGATGGTGCATAATTTCACTTAAATAAATGTTATTACAGATTGATAAAATCTAAATTCAGGAAGCAGGACAACCTTTATAAATTAAATAGTTTGCACAACATCGGGGAAATAAAAAGTTTGATTTTGTAAGAAAAACCATAAATTAAAGGAAATTTAGAGAAATGGCAAAAATTCTAGTTATTGAAGATGAAGAAGCAATCCGCGAAAACATATTAGAACTATTGGAGGCAGAAGAGTTCGAGGCGACAGGTGCAGAAAATGGTCTTGCTGGCGTACAGATAGCAAGAACGATTCGCCCAGATTTAATTATTTGCGATGTCATGATGCCCGATTTAGATGGTTTTGGTGTTTTGATGGCGCTGCGTCAAGATCCTGTCACCGCAACAATTCCCTTCATTTTTCTGACTGCCAAAGCTGAAAAAGCCGATTTGCGTCAAGCGATGGAATTAGGGGCAGACGACTATTTAACCAAGCCTTGTACGCCTGAGGAAATACTCAAAGCGATCGCTGCCCGACTCGAAAGACAACGAGCCATTACTCAACCCTATACCTTAGCGCTCAGGCAAGCAGCAGAAAGACTCAATCACTTAGTTCATTACGATAGCGTGACAAACCTTCCCAATCGCTTGCTATTGCGAGAGCGGTTTAATCAAGTTATCAGTAAGCGGCAAGATGAACACAAAAGCGATTCCAAAACCCAGGAGAACGAATCGCCTCTTGCCTCTGCCCAGCAGCCACTCAACGTTCAACCTGTCCCGCTGCTGTTTCTAGGATTAGATCGGTTTCAACGGATTAGTGACACCTTGGGAAATCAAGGGAGTGACCGATTAATTAAACTAATTGTCGAACGAATCACCACCTGTCTCAGCCGACAGGACACGATTGCGCGATTGAATGTAGATCAATTTGCAATTATTCTGGCAACCTTAAGTCAAAGACAAACGGTTGCCAGTGTGGCCCAAGCGATTTTGTCATCGCTGAATGAACCCTTCTCCTTAGAAGACGGTCAAATCTTCCTCACTGCCAGCATTGGCATTACCTTCTATCCCAACGACGGGCAAGATTTAGACACCCTGATGAAGATGACAGCAGCGGCGATGTCCTACACCCAAAAGTTGGGAGGAAATCACTATCAGTTTTATGCGACGGACATCAAGGCTGATTATGGCGAAGCGCTGGTGCTAGAAGCGAGTCTGCGCCGTGCCTTAGAACACAGTGAATTTCAAGTGTACTATCAGCCCCAAGTAAATCTCCAAACCGGAGAAATTAGCGGTGCAGAAGCCTTAGTGCGTTGGCAGCACCCGACGCGGGGGCTGGTTTCACCCGCTGAATTTATTCCTATGGCAGAAGAAACGGGTTTAATTGTCCCGCTTGGCGAGTGGGTATTGCAAACTGCCAGTGCCCAAACGCAAAAATGGCGAGACGCTGGATTTATATCGTTCCGCGTGTCAGTGAACTTGTCAGGGCGTCAATTTAGCCAAGCTGATTTAAGCCAGCGAATTGTCCGAGTATTGGAAACTACAGGTTTGAACCCAGATGCATTGGAATTAGAGCTGACTGAAAGTATCCTCGTGCAAAATGCTTCGATGGCGATCGCTACTTTAAATGAACTGAAACAGTTGGGGATTCACATCGCAATTGATGATTTCGGTACTGGCTATGCTTCCTTAAGCTATCTCAAACAATTTCCCTTTGACACTTTGAAAATTGACCGATGCTTTGTTCAGGATGTTACTAGCGATACCCAAAACCGAGCGATTATGACCGCTGTGATTCAACTCGCTCACAATCTGAATTTGAAAGTTACGGCTGAGGGGGTAGAAACTCGCGCTGAACTAGCTTTCTTAAGCCAGCAGCATTGCGATGCCATGCAAGGCTATCTATTTAGTCGTCCCGTACCCGCAGCAGAATTTGAAACCTTGTTAAGTGCCGGTAAACGGTTGCCGATGCAAGTTGTATGAATTAATCTACGTTTATTTACAAACCGTTCGCTGAATCAATCGCTGGAACTATTAGCAATTCTTACCAGACAATAACTGCATGAATTAGCGCGAGTAAACATGGAACCTCTACAGGAACCAACCAAATCTGGGGCGAAACTTAAACAATTTAGGCAGGCGTACACGGCAGATGACAATGCTGCGAGAAGTCAGATCCATCAAACAGGGAAAAAGATTGCTTCTTCCTTGCTGTTATCAGCTTTAGCAATTCTTACTTCGTGTGTTTTCCCTTTGTTAACGCAGGCACAAACACCACCCACACTGCTGCCTTCTCCCGAACCTTTAGACTTAAAACTACTCGATCCAGAGTCTCGCCCACCGAGAAGTCAAGTCATTAGAGCCGATAGTATGTCCCAAGCTAAACCAACGGTTCCCAGCCTTTGGTGGGCGGAGGAACAGTTTGGTGGCAAATTACTAGAGAACTGGCTAGCGTACCCGGATCGCCAGCGGGTGGATTTGGTTGTAAACCGACAACTCTGGAGCCTTCTGAACTATATAGGACGCTATAGCTTTGTCAACAGCTTTGGGACGGTTGCCAGAGATTATGGCTATAACACCAGGGTGTTTATTGCCAATCAACCACAAGAACCGCTAGCAACCTACACTTGTAATTTCAGTACCAGTCCAGTCGTCTGCGATCTGGATATTGTCTCCTCTGGTCAAAATAGTCTGCGAGTTCGTTCTAAACCGTTGGGCGGATTTCCTGCCACAGGGAACGATACGCAAGCGCCGTAGACTGGGGAAGCGGAAACAGAAATTCACTCTTGTCCAGTATCTGAGTATCTGGCAGCAAGATCGAGTTCGTTTTTAAAAATTCAGGTAACTCTGCTGGGTTCATGCCAGCAACAACTGGTGAGGCAGCGCGGCTGAACAGAGAAATTTCCGTAGCAGGTTTGGATTCCCAACAAAAATTAATCCAATCTTGCAACAGAGGATTCGCCGCAGCACCAGCAGGTTGCACCCATAAGTCTGACCACAAGGCGGTTCCAGACATAGGAACCACCGCAGCAATGTTGCGATCGCGCTTCATCACCGACAATACATCTGTTGACCAACCCACCGCCAGCCAGGTGTCTCCTAGCAATAACGGTTGCAGATAGGTATCGGAACTGTAAAATTTCACCTGCTGGTGCAACTTTTGCAGGGTATTTTTCAACTCAGGAATTCTGTCTATCCGTTCCGTGTTGTAAGAATGACCCAACCGTTTTAAGGTTAGACCAATCACTTCTCGCGGTTGATCTAAAAGTGAAATGCGATCGCGCAGTTCTTCTCGCCACAAATCTTGCCAATCCGTCGGTGTCCATCCCAAAGATTTGAATTTGTCGCGGCGATAGATAATTACTGTGCTTCCCCAGCGATAGGGCGCACCCCAAATTTTTCCAGCGGGGTCAGATTGACCTTGACTATTGCGTTTCACAAGTTCTTGCCATCGGATTGGCAATTGATTCCACCCTCCCGCCTGTGTAAGTTCGAGGGGTTGAATGAGTTTCTGCTCAATTGCCTGTGCTAACCAGAAATCTCCCAAAGTCACTAGATCGGCAATGACGGGTTTTTTCGGGGTAATCAGCGGTAAGTTCCGACCCCAGCCCTGGTTCGCTTTACCGGGATTCTGCCAAGTTTCTAGACTCGCAAATAAATCTTTTAACTGTGTGGCTGGCGTAAAATCTAGAGTTGCCGATTGCTTGAGGCTCTGGCGAAATTTAGTTAACAGCTGAGCGGGAATGGAATTTTTCAGAAGTCTAACTCTTAGTGTGGGGTTTTGGGAATTTCCACACCCTGCAAGCATCTGACTCAAGGTCAGCGTTCCAGCACCCAGCAGAAAAGACCGTCTCTTCATAGTTGTAGCAACTAGCAATCCTTCTGATTAGCAATTCGCTATTCGCTGTTTATAGCGCTTGTCGGCGCTCGACGCCAAAGCCGACCAAATCGATTACCGTTGGTTGTTCTCCGGGTTCGGGTCGTTGGTAAGTAATAATCGTTCTGAGCCGCGTATCCGGCGCTACAATCCGCATTTGATCGACCGCAACAGAACGTCGATAATAGGTGATCATTTCCAGCGTTTGGCGAGTGGGCTGATAGGTAAACCGCCCCGCGATCGCTCCCGCTTCTGAGTATCCCTCATCCCGCAGATAAAAACCCTTAATCGCTTCCCCATCTACAACTTCCGCCACGATCGGTGGAGCGGGGATTTCGGCGGGCGATTCCCCAGGCACCACGTAGGCATCCGGCACAAATAAAGCCTTCAAACTCATGGATACTCGTTCGCCCGTTTCCGAGACGGTATCAAAGGCGATCGCAAACCCAGGACAGGCATTTTGTTCTTCGGTTGCTTGGGCAAGATTTACCTTTATGCCATTTGACGAAGAAAAGGACAAAATTTGCTGCTTTTGTTCCCATGTCAGGGCTTTTACCGAATATTCCGTATGAGAGCGTTCAATCTGACCGCTAAGGACAGAATGATACATTCTTTCTGTTGTCCATACCCCCGTGCAAGCGGTAAAAAACTCTCTGATGCTGAGCATTTTTTCCAAAAAAGCAATATTTAACGCAAGTAAAAGGTAATTAGCTTGCTTGATTAACTTAGCATACGTCCGTGTTCTTCGGTGCTGATAAAGGTTCTAGCCTTTGCTACAGTTTTTTGCACTGCGATCGCCGTTGCCATCTTCTTTATCTATTCGATAAGTATATTGGATAAGTATATTTTCTGTTCCTCCTTTTGATAGAGGAACTTCTTAGGGCTGAAAATCAAAATAAACGGAATATAGGGCTAGAATCGCGAAAATTTCCAATAAATCTTCAGAATTGAGAATTTAATATTTCTACATCATAAATCCTGCTAGAAAAACCGCTTTTCATGTTTATTCAGCCTTGACCTAAAAAGGCTCAATCGATCCCAACTCCAGCTTCATAAATTCATCTTGCTCAATAGTTAAATAATTTGTAAGTAAAACAGTTTTTTAACTATTTTTTTATAACATGAAAGAAATCAAGTTAACGCCTAGTGGGAATTGCATGGATTCACTTCAAAAGCAAGTCATCACTTTAAATCATAAAGTTGATGTCCTTTACGAAATGATTGACCAGTTGAGCGAAAAAGTCTCTGAAGCTTTGTCTAAAAGCAAAGCAGCGGCTATCCAAGGAGGTACACCCGCACCTTTAGGAGTCAGTAATAGCCGCTATGCCTATAAAAGCTACAGCAATCAGTCTCCAGTAATGGAGCACAAAGATGTCTTAGTTGATACAAACTCTGTAGATAGTAACTCTCATAGCAGCGAGAAAGATTTGTCACCGACCATTCAAATCCAACGGCTAACGGCACAGCTCACCGCTGCCTATAATCGCATTGCTGCTTTAGAAGAACAGTTACTCTCTCAGAGAATTCACTCTTAAACAATCGGCAGGCGGGATACAGCTAGAAGGCTTGCAGATAGAGAAGAAAGAATAAACACTGGCTTTATGCTTCACACTTCATATTTCGGACTTCAACAACGCTCGATTAACATTTCAATGGCTTGGAGTAATTGCTCCTGGTGCCAACCCTGAGTTAAATGAGCCGCGATCGCACATCCGCCCGCACCCATGCCTTCTTTAACGTATCCCTGCTCATAAGCCCGCAGTTGAGGATAACGAGAGGGCGCAAAACTCAGCCCAGTCCCCAATAAGGGGACTGGGCTAATTGTTTTTGCTAAGCCGACCGTATCACCAGTTGGATCTTCTGCCACCCAGCGAGTCGTTCCCACCACAACTTGTTCGGGTTCCCAAGATAGGGAATATTGACGCCCAAGCGCTTGCATCAAGGCATAGACAGCCAGCATTTGCGTTCCACCAGCCAGCATGACACCGCAAGTGCGACTCGCAGCGATCGCCATCCCCGCAACCGCAATTTGCATCGGATCGCCAATTGCCGCAACCAGATATAACGGGTCTTGGAAAGGATGTTCCTCGTCTCCTCTGCTCCTAAAGGCTTTCAGCCCAGCTTCCACCACCGCCCACTTTTGCGCGTGATTGCAGCTAGGATAGCTGCTGTTGACCTTACCGGCAGCGGGGACACCCAAGCCCGTTAAAATTGCCAAAGCCGTTGTCGTTCCCCCTACCACGCACTCTCCCAGAATTAAATATCCATCCGGGATACTTGCCGCTAGTTTTTGCCCCCAAATTAGTCCTTGTTCCCACAGATGTTTCACTGTCGCGAGAGGCAAAGCATTTCCGCCGCTGAGACACTGGGCAGGGGCACCTTCCAAATCAATGACTGGAACAGTTGGCGGCTGGGGCAATCCAGCATTGAATAAATAAACGGGAATACCAAGTGCTTCAACCACCGCGC
The DNA here is from genome assembly GCF_039961835.1 of Trichocoleus sp. ST-U1. Classification (NCBI taxonomy): domain Bacteria; kingdom Bacillati; phylum Cyanobacteriota; class Cyanophyceae; order Leptolyngbyales; family Trichocoleusaceae; genus Trichocoleus; species Trichocoleus sp. ST-U1. Next base: position 48,336 of record NZ_JAMPJZ010000041.1, on the reverse strand, counting down.
GGGAGATTAGCACTGGAGAGGCACCCGCTTGCAGAGGAGGCAGAGGATATTGAGGCTGAGGCTGAGGGCCTTTATACAAAAATTCCGCATCTGCGATCGCTGTATATTGTCGATCCTCTGGCGTTGCTCCAGCTGCTGAAATACCGGGGATCAGCCCGGTGGCGGTAAAGCCCAAAATACAAGCAAACACCGATGGACGTCCCCGATATCGCTGGAGCCATCGATGTCCCGGTTCTATCTGAGTGTAGACATGAATCATCGAGTTTTGGATTTTGGATTGAGGGTTGAGTCGTGGTGAGGCTCAAAGCAACTGGAAAAAGGCGAAATCAACCTTTAACTTTTCTCCCTCATTCTTCATAATCCAGCAGCACTTGCACCCAATGAGGGGGACGGGGAATCGGGTTACCCAAACGATCGAGTAGCAGCAAAGCCACCAAATGTACGACAAACAGATAGATAACGTTATTGAGAATAATCATGCCGAATGCGATCGCTTGAATCAAAGATAGACTCGGCTCTTGCAGTAACCCGATCTTGACAAATACCCACTCTGCCAGTTCCGTCACCTGGCTAGTCATGTAAACCCAGAGGTCTTCCCCCAATAAAATCGACAGCAGCCAAAACCGAAAAAAGAATCCAAACGTACCAATAATTGTCCCCGTACCAATCGAGAACAGCCAGCTGCTCCTGCGCCGCCACAAAGCCCCCAGTTGGACACCCATGAGACCGTAGGGGATCAGAAACAGAATGCTGCGAGTTGGTCCCATTAGGACGGACAACAGCAACCCAGAAACCAACGCTGCCATCCAAGCCGCCCGGTGTCCCCATCGCAGGTATACGAGGGCAATCGGGATTGGGAAAAACATCCGCAGCAGCGGTCCCATTGGAAAGTAATAATTAATCAGCCAAATCAGACTACAAGTACTAGCCAGAAAGGCAGTTTCCACCATGATCAGGGGAGCAACTGCTTTCACCTGGGGTTCGGAATAATTGTTCCCTTGGGCACTGGTTGCCGGGGGCGTTTCGCTTAGATTCGCCTCATCTTCGATTTTCTGAGAATTCCCCAGACCAGAAGCTTGACCGTCTTCAAAAGGATCGCTCATGCAGATTAAAAAACAAAGCCAGATCCTAAATTTAACCTCTATTCCCGTTTTGAGCCGAGCTTCAGCAGCTTCAGGAGAGAATTACAAGACCCATTACCAATTTCCAGTATCCCTTTATCCATCCGCTATTTCCCCAGTCGCCAGTGATTCAGGATGCTCCGTATCTATGCCCTGAATTACCAACACCGAACAGGGAGCGTGGTGCAGCACATAATTACTCACACTCCCCAGCAAAGCTTCTGTCAATCCCTTGTGCCCCCGACGTCCCATCACAATCAAATCGGCACCCCAATTCTCAGCTGCTTGACATAACATTTGCCCAGCCTCGCCTACTTTGTAATCAAACTCCGTCGGCACTTTCTGACGGGTAGATTTTTCGCAGTAACTTCGGAGCAAATCTTGCACCTGCTGGATTCGCCTTTCGAGCGTGAGGTGGTGATTCTCATAGGATGTCATCATCTGAGGATACAAACCCATCTCACCAGAGAGCCGTGGCGTTATTTCACCGAGTATCTCGCTATTGAGGCAATGTAGCAGCATCATTGCTCCACGATTCGCCTGCGCCAATTCCAGCGCTTGAGCGAAGACAGCCTGACATAAAGAAGAGTCGTCGATAGCAACCAATATTTTCTGAAAACCCATGACTAGGCACCCAGATAAATGGCAGTCGGGCACCCAGAGTGCCGCTGCCGTGTATTTATTAGACGATTAGCCGTTCCAAAGCCGCCAAATCGGGAATGCACAAGATATCGTGGTCGCGCATAATCAGCGCCTTTTTTTCCAGCTTTGTTAAAACCCGTGTCACCGTTTCTCGCGCCAGACCGCTGAGGCTGCTTAACTCACGATGGGGTAAATTGGGGATCATCGTTCCTTTTTGGGCAGTTTTTCCCTGTCCTTCTGCCAAGAATAATAACGTGTCGGCAACGCGGGACATACTATCTGATTCTCGCAATCGGAGGCGACGGTTGACTTGACGCAGGCGTTTTGCCATCAGCTGAGCCAAGCGAACGCCTGCTAGTGGTTCGTTATGAATTAACTGAACAAAATCTTGAGCAGGCATACTGCCAATCGTCGTAGGAGTTAGCGTAATCACATCCGTTGAACGAGGAACCTCATCCAACGCTGCCATTTCGCCAAAAAGTTCTCCTTTGCCAAGAATATTCAGCGTTACCTCTTTACCATCAAGGTTGTAGGTGCGAATTTTCGCCCAACCCTCCAGAATAAAGTAGACAGAGCCGCCCCAGTCATTTTCCAGCAAAATCACCTGATTTGCAGGATGGGTACGAGTGACGACATGGGAAGTGGCTTTCTCCACAACGGTCTCTGGTAAGCCGGTAAACAAAGGTGTGGAGCGAATCAACGCATTCATGTTAGAGTTCGGTTCGCGGGGGGTGTATCGGTCTTCCATCGGGCCAACACAAATGAAAAAGCTAAGAACTGATAAAGAGTGGCCCACTGGAGTGGGGCTAGCTGGTAGCGTTTGAATCAAGAGCAACCGTTGAGCCGGAAACTTTCAGCAATCAGGTCGGCATCTCCCGAATATGGTGTTTACGCTCTCGAAGATAATTAGGCTGAACAGGAGGCTCTTGGCAGCGTACCAATTAGAGTTAGGAGGCACCCATTGAGCCAGTGACCCTATCTTTATTATCCTCATAGAGGAAACCCGCGACTCGCTGCTGACGCATCTAGCAAAACTCACATCTTAATCCAAAACGCTTTGATTTTGGGCGATCGCTTTCTTTGTACCCATTGGGTGACAAAACGCTACAACCCAAAATTCTATCTACATTTAGAATTACCAGTCTTGAAATAATTCACCCGGTAGATGCAACACCCTGTTTAATATAAGTTGTTCTTGTTGGGCAGTCTAACATTATAGGCAGTGGCAGTATAGTAACTTCTGATAACTGTGCAATCGTTCTAGCCAGGGATTCCATTGTGACTCACGAGACGGATGCGATTTCTACACTAATCGCTAACATTGACAGCATCCTCCACAAGGCCAGCTCCCGTCGGCCTTGGCTCAGGTCAGTTGATGTCCAAGAGCAGCGTCGGCTTCTGGAGCAGGTTCGTACCTATTTAGTCTCACGGCAACAATCAGGCGCTGGAGATGAAGCTCAGCATCAGGAAAACTACCAACCGCAGGCAACAGCACGACAGATTGTGCAAGCGGTTGAGCAAGACATGGAAGCGGTGCGAACCAGCTTGATGCAGTCCTTGCAGGGGGATCTGGAGAGTCTTCGCCAACAGCGGGAATCTCTGGTTTTAGAGATTCGACAGATGGAGAGTTATCGGCTGCACCATCGAACGCTTGCCCAGCAACAAGCGGCACAGCAGCAACTAATTTCCGAATTTTTGAAGGTACTTTCTAGTCGCTTGCAGGAAACTCTCACGCAACAGATGGCTCAAACCCTGAGAAATTTGGAAACTCAGTTTTTGAGTGCTGAGGTACTCCCTCCAGAAGGTCAAAAACAACCGTATAATTTCTCACCTAGCTATTCAGACGCGATATCTAGCAATTCTTTACCTTTACATCCGCGAGAGCGCCTGGAACAACTGCAAACGTTACAGGCAAAATCCGATCAACTGCTAGCAACGCTGGATTCAACCATTCGTACAGTCTTCGAGGCACTGCAACGCAATCTTGTTAGCTATCAAGAGTCCTTGGCCCAAGGACTTGATAAAATGCACAACTTGGGGCAGCAAAGCGAGGTGATGTTTACAGAGTTGGTAAATCAGCTCACCGAGCAGTTCCAGCAAGAAGCCTCAGCAATTTTGCAATCGTCTCGGCAGTCACAAGTAGATGCAAGTAGCGCGAGTCCGGCTGCGACAACACCAGGAATCGGCGCTCTGCAACTGCCCTATCCCCAGAGGGAACCCCAAACGCTGGATCAACCCTCCTCTCCACCTTCTAATCGCAACGAATTCAATTTCTCGCCGAATGATGTTCCTGTCGCCAGACAGCCATTGCCGTATCCGGGGGTTGAATTGCCCCTCCGCTCGGTGGAACAGGAGCAGCCGCAAAGTCCCCAGTTCAATCTGCCAACGGACCGCTTAGGGGAGTCGGTACAAAGGCAAGCCTCATCAAAGGATAATCTTTTTGGGACAGCATCGTCTGCTAGCACTCCATCGAACCCTACCTCTGGTGCCCAGAGTAGCGGTCTGGAAGACTTGAATCTAGAGAAATTGGGCAATCTGGAGATGGCATCGCTTGATGACGATGATATGAAAACTATCTTCCAGACGGAGCCTATCCTTCCCACGATTCCCGACAGGAAGCGCGACGAAATCGACGATTTTTTTGAAAGCTTGTTTGGGACGCCGCCGATCTCACAGAGTCCCGAACAACAAGCTCAAAAAGTTGAGAAACAACCGGAGAATAATCCCGCCGGAGATACCCAAACTCAAGCAGAAAGTATAAATCCAATCATTCCTCAAGATTCAGCCGGAGAGAGGAACCCTCGCCCTTATAGCAGTCAGGACTCTTTAGAGGATGCCCTGTTTGCAGGTTTGGAAGATCCCGCTGAAGATGCCGCGATCGCGCAACCACCTGCGAGAGTCGAGCAAGTTGAGGACTCTTGGGAAAATGTCTTATTTCCCGAAGATTGGGAAAAGACGGTTATCCAAGTTGAGAAGTGGGCGATCGCTCCGCCGATTGCCAGTGACGATCAAAATGTCGAAACCAATGAAGCCTTCAATCCTGAAACAGTGGAAGAAGGGGATCTGGTCATTTCGGCACTAACCGATCTGTTGCAGGAGGATCTGTTCCAGGAGCAGGAAGTACTGCCAGCGGAATCTCCCTTACCGATCGTTACACCTCTGAGTCTGGAGGAAATCACTCAAATCCAGAATACTCAAATCCAGGACACTCAAATCCAGAATGCTCAAATCCAGGACATCCAAATCCAGGACACTCAAATCCAGGATACAGAGCAACCTGCAACCGAGGAAGCTGCAAGTCTGGAAGAAGATATCTACATTCCAGCTTCGCCAGACGAGAATCTGCTGGCGATGGATACTTTCTCAGTTGACCAAGACGAATTTTTTTGGCTGGATAGAGATACACTGCAACTGCTGAGTGAAGATTTGTCTAGCTTTGAGGCACCACAGGGGGGCGTATTCCCTCAATCAGAGGAGCAGAGGAGCCATAGAGAGGCGGATTTTAGCGATAACGGTATAGAGATCCAGACTCAAGATGACTGGTTCGCAGAGGAGGAAGATCTTTTTGGGACGGAGATACCAGAAGGGACGGTTGACGCTGTTGAAACACAAGCGGAACAAGGGTCAGAAGTAACCCAGGGGACGAGACACCAGGAAGCTTTGCCAGTAACGGAACTGGATGAGTTGTTGATGGAAGATTGGGACGATCTCGCCCTAGATAGCTTTGTGGAGGAGGATTCTGTTCCTGGAACAGATGGGGAGTCCGAAAGATTGCTGTCTGAGGAATTCAATTTAGCAGAAACAGAAAACGCGATCGCTCACCATCCACAAAATTCCCATCAGGAGCAACCGGAAACGGCGAACACGACAACAGCCGATGAAAGAGCGGATTGGAATTTGGCTTCCTTGTTCCCTGTAGAACCCTTAGACCCAGCGCCAGACAAAGCGATCGCTTTTCTTCCCCCCGCTAATCTTGATGAATCGTCGGAAGTATCGCCCTCGCTGGGTTCAGTAACAGAAGCAGAACTAGAAATACAGGAGGATCGAGAATACATAGCCGATTCCCAGCAACAGACGTTAGGAATCACGTCAACAGAAACGCCAGAAGAGATGCCAGAAACCATCGATTTCGATGAATCGTTGGTATTCCCCGAAGAAGTCGATCTGGAGCTACCTACAGAAACGGCGGGGCTGGAACACGAATATGTTGCTGACTGGGAGTGGGAAGAAATGCCACCGCCAGCCAATCCGTCAAGGGAGGCACCAGCCGCCATCGATTTCGACGAATCGTTGGTATTCCCCGAAGAAGAAGTCGATTTAGAGCTACCACCAATCGAAACGGCGGCGTTAGAACAAGAATACGTTGCCGACTGGGAGTGGGAGGAGTCAGCCAATCCGTCAAGGGAGGCACCAGCCACCATTGATTTCGATGAATCGTTGTCATTCTTCCCCGAAGAAGTCAATCTACTACCTACTGAAACGGCGGCGCTAGAGCAAGAATACGTCTCTGACTCGGAAGCACAACAGACGCCAGAAATTACTGATGGGGAGACAGCAGTATCGATTGAGTTCGATGAATCGTGGGAATTATTTGCCGATGAGGAACAGAGTCTAGAAACACCCAGAGAAAGGGCGATCGCGTCCGATGCCGATATTGATGCGCTAACTGGGTTGCAGGAAGAAGATTTAGGCGACTGGGAATTTGAGGAAATGCCAGAAATTTCGCAAGTCGAAATAACACACCTAGGGGAATCGGATTGGCAGGAAGAATTATTGCGATTGGAAGAACTGATCGCTCCACCAGACGATGCGATCGGTCAGTTCCCTAACAATCCACCAATGGCAACCGAGGAAGAAGCCGTTTCTGAGCCGACGCTGCCTCAAACTGACGATTTTGATCTGGATCTGGATATATTTTCAGACTCATCGAACCCGGAAAAAAAAACTCCGTAGGGATACCCACTCAGGAAATTACCCTTGAATCTCCATTCGTTTTAGAAAGTACAAAATTGCTCCCGATCGGGATAATGAATCCAAATTCAATACATTCTTCCACTGTCCTTGAGTCTGCAAAACCATCGCCTGCGGAGAATGTCAGCAAGTATGCCTGGTACTTAGGTATTGACTTTGGCACAACTGGCGTGTCTGCGGTTTTGTTAAATGGTTCGACGGGTGAACGATATCCCATCTATTGGATAAGCCAAGGACAGACAGAATCTACCCAAACCAGCTTTCGTTTACCCGCAGTGACTTACACGGGGCCAGCCTGGAGCAATTCAGAGCAGTCATCGGGGGGTGCGAGTAGCGCTTACGCCGATACACCAGCCGCGAGTAACACTTACGCGCATACGCCAGCGGCGATCGCAGTGGGTGTTCTGGCGTCTTCTCTTGCCAATCGTAAAGAAGGAGTCTTTATTCAAGGCTTTAAACCGTACTTGAAGGTGGGAATTCCTTACTATTCATCTGCCAAAAAATGGGAGCCGATATTGCAGTGGTCGCTCGACCAGCCAATTTCCCTTTACTGGCTGGGGCGCTCATTGCAAGCGTTATTTGCCACTCTAAGACCTCTAGGAAGGCAGGGAAACCCGCTATCCCCCACAGAACAATCGAGACCTAATTTGGTGGGTGCTGCTGGTTTAAAGCCCTCTACGCTGAATGCAGCGATGAGTTGCTTGAGTGGTGTGATTGTCGGTTGTCCGGCTAAATGGGGAGATACCTACCGCTTTAACATTCGCGAAGCCGTACTGGGTGCCCATCTGGTGGAAAATCCGGAGGAAATCTTCTTTCTTGAAGATGCGATCGCTACTTTGTTAGCAGGAATTGAAGGTGCAACCTTACCGGGAGTTCCCTGGCAAGGCGGGACTCTAGTGATCGACGCGGGTGCCACGACCATCGAACTCGCTGTGGTGAATTTGCCCGAAAATCTTAAAGACTTAACGTATTCTCAGTTTGCTTGTCGGAGTCTTGCCTATGCAGGTAACGCTATCGATCAAGACATCATCGGTCAATTACTCTTGAACGATGAAGAAGGCAAAATGAAAGATGAATTCGAGTCATCCTTCATCCTGCATTCTTCATCCTTGAGCCTTCCCAAAGCCGGGGAACCCGATTTAGCAACGCGCGATCGCTTGGCATCGTTATTGCAAAGTTCTCCTCTAGGACAAGCGCTTCTGGAAGCTGCCAATTCTGTCAAACGAATTCTGCAACAGCAAGACAGCTATACTGTGGAATTGGGCGGAAAGTCCTGTTTGGTGACACGCCGAGATTTAGAAAACCGCGTGTTCAAACCGTTTCTTGAAAAACTGAATCAAGAATTGAATGCGCTGCTAACTCAGGCAGGGATACCCGCATCAGGAATTCATCAAATTATCTGTACTGGCGGAACCGCAGCCGTCGGAGAAATCGCTCAATGGCTACGACAAAAACTCCCAAAAGCAGTCTTGATTCGGGATACTGGCGCAAACGACTCAACCCTAAACTGTAGTCCAGTAGCTTACGGTTTGGCTACGTTACCGCTGTATCCTCAACTGTTGGAGCAACAAACGCAGCAGTACAGCGATTATTTTCTGCTTTTGGAACTTTTACGCGCTTTACCGGAAGAACCGCTGCCGCTGAATGAAATTATGCAGTTATTAGAGTATCGCGGCATTAATACGCGGGTTTGTTATTCTCGCGTCATGGCGCTTTTGGAAGGAAAGCTGCCTGCGGGTATCGTGCCGTCGGAAGCCGAGTTTGGACTGCTGAGTTCCACCTCCGAGCAAAATCCTGACTATCAAGCGATCGCAGAGGCTCCACTTTTTGAGAAAGAAGCGACCCAGATGTATCGACTGAATGCTCAGCAGGGCGATCGCTATCTTCGCTATTTAAACACTATCCTGACAAGCACTTATCAAAAACTAGAAGAACCATTAGTTTTTGACTTGTTAGTACCGGCAACAGTTTAGCGATGAGATCCGAGACTGCTTGTATTCAGTCACAAGAACATCCCTCCGCAATTCCCCCTACGTGCGGAGGAAAATCGGGAAAAATCTTTGTTTGCAAAAGACTGGGGAGGAGTACTTCAAGGTGAAAAATTATCCTTCTCAATCCTTGCCGGGTAAGTTCTGACCCGCAAGAGACGCGTAACGACGTACTTTCAGGTAAAAAGAATTATCCATTCTCAATCCTCCTACAGGCAGAGGATTAAATAATTGAAATCTGTAGCTTGTCAACCGTACTTCTAACAAAACTTAAAAAAATACCGATTCCCTTAAAGATTCGGTAAAGTAAGGGCTTTCAACGATTCATCTGTAAGGGGTGTTGCCTATATTGACATAAGAGCAACCTGATTCTAGAAGCCAACTTAAAAACAGTGATTACTACTTCCCACCTCCCCGAATCCCTCGACGTTGCTTCGTCGGCGTTTGATGAAATCTACCTGGTTGATGTTGCAAAGCCAAGCTGTCATCCATCTGTCACTAGCAAAGAGAAGCGCCTGATTGATATCTTGGGAGGCGTCGTGGGGTTAGCGATCGCAGCGACAATTACAATTCCAGTTGCGATCGCAATGCAACTGGATAACCCAGGTCCTGTCTTTTACAGTCAGATTCGCTGCGGTTTGAATGGACGCAAGTTCCGCATCTGGAAATTCCGTTCGATGGTTGTTGGTGCAGAGAAGCTCAAGCATCTGGTCGATAACCAAGCGAAAGGGCATATTTTTAAAAACGAAAATGACCCCCGGATTACCCGCATCGGTAAGTTCTTACGTCGCACTAGCTTAGATGAATTCCCGCAGTTTTGGAACGTTCTGATGGGAGACATGAGCTTAGTAGGAACCCGTCCGCCGACCGTTGATGAAGTCATGCGCTACGACGCTCATCACTGGGAAAGATTGAATGTTAAGCCGGGAATTACTGGCGAGTGGCAAGCGAATGGTCGTTCTAGCGTCCAAGACTTTGAAGACATCGTTCGCATGGATATTGACTACCAGCACAAGTGGTCTGTTGCTTACGACCTCAGCTTAATTTTCAAGACGGTGATGGCAGTTGTCAATAAAAAGGGCGCTTGTTAAAAAGCGAATCGCGAATCGCTAGCTGTAAATTTAGAATTTCAGGCTGTAGACTCTGGACGCGAAACCGTCCGGAGTCTACAGTCTTTTTAACTTATCAGATCGATGCTTGTTATGACGCTACCCAACTGGATTACTTTATCTCGCTTACTGGCGTTGCCAGTTCTGCTTTATTGCCTGGACACCCCAACAACTGAAACTCGCACTGTGGGGTTAGTAATTTTTCTGGTTGCGGCGGCTACCGATTGGTTGGATGGCTACTTGGCTCGTAAACTGAATCAAGTTACTGATTTGGGTAAATTTCTTGACCCGTTAGTTGATAAATTACTGGTGTTGGCTCCCCTATTGCCGCTCATTCAACTCGGTCAAGTACCGGCATGGGGCGTATTTCTAATTTTGGCAAGAGAGTTAGCGATCGCTGGTTGGCGCGTTAACAAAACGACCATTAGTGGAGCGAATATTTGGGGCAAGTTAAAAACAGTCAGTCAAATTATTGCGATCGCGCTTTTGATCGCACCCCTGCCTGTCTCTTGGGAAATTCCCGCCATAATTGCTTTCTGGATTTCCGTTGCCTTTACTTTGATTTCTGGAGTTATTTACCTTCTCCCCCAAAAAACCGAGCAACCCTCAGCGGTTAGCTAGTAGAGACACGATGAATCGTATCTCTACTACTAATCGCTCTTTTGGGTCTTCGGGTGTTTGTGATTGATTTAGCCTGCTTCTAGAATTTCGTTATCAATTGAGAAATCTATCTCGGCTTTGTTCCGACCAGAGGCAAGATAATCTTTCTGGAACGAGTTTTTTAGGCCAGAAATTAAGTCATATTCTGGTTGCCATCTTAGTTCAGTCTTGGCTTTATTTACTGAGGCGAAGAAGTGCTGAAGTCGGAAAGGAAAAGCTTTACGTTTGCCAAAGTCAAACTTTTTGGGTTCGTAGTGGAGAATTTGTAAATTCTCAGGGGACTTCCCGGCTGCAATCGCACAAGCACGCGCTAGACCATCAAAAGTAACATAGCGATCGCCCGACACATTATAAATCTGTCCCACTGCCTGAGAATTGCCCAGCACTGCTGCCATTGCTACCGCTAAGTCTTTCACATGACCGAGTTGGGTGAGATGGAAGCCATGTCCGGGCATCAGAATTGGGCGATCGCGCACAATCCGGTCGAAAAACCAAGCTTCCAGATCGTTATAATTCTGAGGGCCGTAAATATAGGTAGGACGAATCGACGTAAAAGGCACTTTCTGCTGTGCTAGGTAAGCTTCCGTTTCATGCTTACCTTTGTGACGACTTTTTGGATCGACGGCATCCCCTTCTACATGAGGCATCTGATCTGACTTTTGATACACACCCGCAGAACTCATATAGATAAAATGCTGCACCCGATCCTTAAAAATTTCTACTAAAGGTTGAGTGTCGCTCAATTCCCGACCATTGTTATCAAAAATTGCGTCAAATTTTTCTTGAGATAACTTTTCTTTTAGTTGCGAAGCATCTGTGCGATCGCCCTGAATTTGTTTGATACCTTCAACGGGCGCTGGTTTATTTCCCCGATTGAACAGCACCACTTCATGTCCTTGTTCCGCCAAAATTTTTGTTAGATAAACCCCGATAAAACGGGTTCCGCCCATGATTAAAATTCGCATTTTGATTAATTCTAATTATTTATATCTTTTGCGGATATTTTCCAAGACCGCCCTTCACAGTGAACTTCGTCCCCGATGATTTTAACTCCACCGCGAGCGATCGCAAATAGTTCTTGCCTTTCTTCATCTGTCAAGTAGTCATCCCCTTTAAGACCACTTGGGCGCTTTCGAGGATCGCCCCCTGCATCCAAGTAGCGCTGTCGAGATAAAGCAAAAAGTTCTTTTATTCTTGCATACTGTTGCTTTTCAATCTCAGTAGGTTTTGTCATCGTTCCGATACCCATTTGATAGGAACAATATCGCTATTTTGCAGGAGTCGAGCATAGGGTAAAACATTGCTAGGGGTTTCAATTACCCAAATTCCTGTGTCTTCATCATACACCGCATTGCTAAGTAGCTCTAAGGTATCTAAGGCGTTGAGAATTAGGTATTGTGCTTCGGATGGTTCCACCACTATTGAGTTCAATTTAACCTTGGTTATCTTACACGAAGGGAATGCTTTAAGGGATTTTCGCTAACTCTTATGGGAGCGGTATCTTACCTCACCTTTTTTAAAGTCGCAGCTGAGTTACAGCAATTTTGCCGGAAAAGCAGACATCAACATCGCTACCGGGCGTGCGATCGCGTTTGGCATATTCTCCGACGTAGTAAAAATTATCGCCTTCAACGCGATAGTTAACTGGCAAGGGTTGCCGAGAAGGTTCGCAAAACACCACTTCCGGATCGGGATCTCCGGGTAACAAATGCGGCAAATTCACATTCCAAAACGTTCCCGGTTCAATGGTACGGTTGAGTAGATCGGCTAAAATTCCAGCCGTCCACCTCGCCGCCACATCCCAATCAACATTCAGTTTGCCTTTGCGATAGTGGGAAACGGCAATCCCCGGAATGCCATGAAAGGCTGCTTCGCGCACAGCGGCGACAGTCCCTGAAATGTAAACATCGGCTCCCAAGTTGCCACCGGCGTTGATGCCAGAAAGGACAAACTTGACAGTAGGGCAAAGATGTGTAAGTGCAATGCGAACGCAATCAGCGGGAGTACCCGCGATCGCATATTCAAAATCCGAGCGACGCCGGACATGAATCGCTTGAGTCGTCGTCACCTGATGACCGCATCCGGATAAATGGTCTTTAGGAGCCACAATCACCCCCTTGCCATTCATCGCCTTGTGCAGCGCTCGGATTCCAGGAGCGTCTATTCCGTCGTCGTTCGTTAAAATCAAAGTCATATATTTTTTTGCTGAGTCGGACGTAGCCTAGACGGTTTGCTCAAGCACCCATTGATTCAAATGTGAGAAGGCAACTAGATGGAATTGCATCACCAACCGATTCAGGAATCTTACACCGCCGAAAACCTCCTCCAACAGGTACTCTCACTGAGTGATGACCAGCTCAAGCAGGAGTATTTAAATTATCTAAAATGGACAGACCCCATAGTGCAGATGTTACAGCGCTTGGAGGAAAAAGCTCAGGTAGTGCGAGTCGTGAAGTTAGCCTTAGAAGTGGATTTGAGGTTAGGCGCACAGATGGCAGGAGCTGTTAAACCGGAGTTTCAAGCTGCAACTGTCGGTTTAGTTGCTTCTCTAGAAGTTCCTCAAGAGTTGAAGTTTCAACTTTTAGGCATCACTGGCTCTGATAGTGCAATCCCCAGCCTACTCCCAGCGCTTCACCACCCTGACGCTAAGGTGCGTGAAAGTGCAGCTTATGGCTTAGGTTCCATCGGCACTGATGCAGTTGTGACAGCGCTGCTGGAAGTATTGAACGATGAGGACTCTGGTGTTCGCTTGAGTGCAGCTTATGGATTAGGTTCTATCGGCACCGATGCCGCAGTGATGGGGTTGCGGCAAGCGTTGAACGATGAAGATTTTCAGGTGCGCGAGAGTGCAGCTTATGCCTTAGGCGCGATTGGTACCCAGGCAGCCGTAGGGGTGCTGCGGCAAGCATTGAACGATGGGGACTTTGATGTCCGTGGGAGAGCTGCCTACGCTTTAGGTCAAACCCCCACTGAGGAAGCAGTGTCAGCGCTACTGGAAGCTTTGAACGATGCAGATTTTCGGGTGCGTTACAATGCTGCCTATGCTTTAGGCCAAATTCCCACTCAGCAGGCGGTATCAGCGCTACTGGAAGCTTTGAACGATGAAAACTATCGGGTGCGTCAAAAAGCAGCCGAAGCGTTAGGTTCGATTGGCACGCAAGAAACGGTGATGGCGCTACGGCAAGCGTTGAACGATGACGACTTTGATGTTCGCCGAAGAGCTGCCTATGCTTTAGGGAAAATTGGCAGCGAGGAGGCGGTGGCGACACTGCTGGAAGTTTTGCAGGATCGAGACTATCGGGTGCGCGAGAGGGCTGCATTCGGCTTAGGTCTTACCCGCAATCCGTTGGCAGTATCGGGGCTGCTGAAGGCGCTGAAAGATGAAGATTATGAGGTTCGCAGTTGTGCTGCCTATGGGTTAGGTTTAGTTGGTTCTCCGGCGGCAATGTCAGGGTTGCTAGAAGCTTTAAAGGATCGTGACTTTTATGTTCGCAGGGGTGCTGCCTATGCTTTAAGGAAAATCGGCAGAAAGGGCATCGAGCCTGCGCCTGCCCAAGCGGCGGTAGCTGGGCTTTTAGAAGCTTTGGACGATGACGATTCGTGGGTGGGTTGGATGGCTGCCTATGCCCTGGGTTCTATGGGCAAGGAGGAAGGCGTAGCGGCGCTACTGAAAGCTTTAAACCATCCAAACTTTGATGTTCGAGAAAAAGCTGCTGAGGCTTTAGGGAAAATCGGCAGTGAAGTCAGCGTTGTGGGGCTGCGACAAGCGTTACATGATGAAGACTTTGGGGTTCGTCAAAGTGCTGCCGCTGCGCTAGAAAAAATAGGCTCCCCAGCAGCGGTAGCGGGACTTCTAGAGGCTTTGCACGATACCGACTATCGGGTGCGCGAAAATGCTGCCTCTGCTTTAGGCAGCACTGGCTGCCAGATTGCCGTAACCGGGCTGCTGGAGGCTTTGCACGATACCGACTATCGGGTGCGCGAGAAGGCTGCGGAGGCTTTAGGGGAAATCGGTTCTCCGGCTGCGGTGGTGGGGCTGTTGGGGGCGTTGAACGATGAAGACGCGACTGTGGGTGGAAGCGCTGCTTGGGCATTAGGTCAAATCGGCACTCCAGCGGCGGTAGCAGCACTGCGACAAGCTCTCAACCACCCAGACGCTAGCGTTCGAGGGAGTGCTGCTTGGGCATTAGGTCAAATCAATAGCCCGTCGGCTGTAGGGGCGCTCAGGCAAGCTGTTAACCACGAAGACGTTAGCGTTCGGGAGAAGGCTGCCTATAGTCTAGGGAAAATCGGCAGCGCTGGAGCATTGCCTTATCTGCGCCAGATGCTATTTAAATCAGAGAATAGCGTTGCTCTTAGCACGATCCTTGATGCGATCGCTGCCATTCAAGAGCGGTGCGGTTACTACAATTATGCGATCGCCTAGTCTTGGACTCAATTCGCCAAAAAGAGGCATTTTCAATTCAAAAATTAGTAGAAATTGCCTCTACGGGACAGGTGGGAATGCACTGTTCGCAGACAATACAGCGCGATCGCGTAAAATTAAGTCGAAATGTCTGCGGTTCTAACGTCAAAGCTTCTGTGGGGCAAACGCCAGTGCATAACCCGCAGTGAACGCAAACGTCTTCATCGATCGCGATCTCGCGACTGGCAAAAGAAACGCTGATGTCTTGCGATCGCATCCATTCGATTCCCGCATCTATTGCATCAATATCGCCCAAAAGTTCCACCACTAGCTTCCCAATTTGATTGGGTGCCACTTGGGCACGAATAATATTCGCCGCTACATTAAAATCCTTCGCCAGTCGATAAGTCACTGGCATCTGAATCGCTCGTTTGGGAAAAGTCAATGTTACTCGTTTTTTCACGGCAAAGGTAGCTCTGGAGGGAGTTGGTACACTAAAGGTAGCTCATCTATAACAATCGTGAAAAAATCTTCGATGGCTGTGAATTCACCTGAATCAACTGCAACCTCCCAGCCGCCGTCGCCAGGAACCGGCGCGAAACGTGTCACAAACTTCTTGATTGCTTTAGTAGCGATTGTCCTCAGTGTTTTCCTATTCTTGGGACTGCAAACTGAGACAAGTTCAGTTTCCCTTGACACCCAAGCTGAGCAATCTACACCGTTAGAAGTGGCTTTGAGCAATGGCAAGCCGACGTTGATGGAATTTTATGCGAACTGGTGTACCAGCTGTCAGGCGATGGCAAAGGATCTGGGCGAGCTGAAAGAGCAGTATGCTGATTCGATGAATTTTGTCATGCTGAATGTGGATAACAATAAGTGGTTGCCAGAGATGACGCGCTACCGCGTTGATGGGATTCCCCATTTCGTCTATTTCGGCAATAACGGAGACGCGATCGCTCAAACGATTGGAGAGGTGCCTCGTCCCGTCATGCAGGCAAACATTGACGCCCTTGTTGCTTCTGTACCTCTGCCTTACGCCCAAGCTGGGGGACAGGTTTCTGCCTTCCAATCACCCGTTACACCCGCCAAAGTTAGTCAGGATGATCCTCGCAGCCACGGTAGCCAAGTAAAAAGCAATTAAGAATTACGAGAACAGTCGCTGTTAGAAGATTTTTGGGGTTTGCACTGATCAATCAGAAATCCATCCTGGTGATATCTGATTGCTGAAGGTAACGCCAAAAATGACGCCCACTCAAGGGTTTTGGACAGGGTTTGTCTAGTTGTATGTCTCTTGTCCAGTCTTGAACAGATGCCCGATCACATACAGCCACAGCCGCAGCCGTTGTTCGTACTATCATTACTACCACTACTACCACCACGACTGTTATTGCCGCGACTTCCGAACAGGGAAAAAATGAGGAATATTGGTAGCCACCACCAAAACGATCCTGAAGATTTTTCCGAAGTAGGACGATCTTTGTTCTTAGGAGTAGGAGTTGGAGTCTTGCGAGGTAGCGGAGAATTTTCGCTTGTTTGAGCCAGTGCTAATTCAGAGCTTGTAGAGTGAGTTGTCTGGGTAGAAATCCCTGCTATCAGTAGCGTAGAGCTGCTGATAGTTAGAACTAATATAAATGACAATAGAGCGATCGCTAGGAATTGCCCCAAAGGCAAGCGAGGGAGATAAATAGATGGCAACCAAGCCAGAGTAAAAGATGGTTTGGGTACGAGCCAATACCGATGAGTGTTGACTTGTTTGCACTGGATGTCTTTCCCAAATCGGGTATCGGGTGGCGACCAGATATCGCTAGGAGGTTGCTGTCCAAAGAGTTTTTCGTAGCTATTCAGCGTCTCGTTATAGCACCTATAAAAATTATCCTGTTCGCTGGAACCGCCCTTCGTTGGGTGATGGTGCAATGGTTTTTTTAAAACTTTGTCACAAAACTCATTCCAGTAGGAATGGGTGTAAGTTAAGTGCAAATGCCAAACTCGATCTACTTGATCGGAAGGCGTGACTGGATGCCCAGCTACAACAGCAAGAAAGATAAATTTTTTGTATTCGTTAATGGCACGCTGAGTATATTGAACTGTCCAACCGTTTTCTCTTGCTAACCTTTTACTAAAGGGAAAAGCAGCCCCAGGATCGTCAAGAGAAAATTCTTGAATACTTTGGTAAAGTTCTGCCTGCTGCGCCTTCATTTATGACTCCTTTGTGTTTTTGAATTACCGATTTACTTTTTATTTTTGTTGATCAATAAAATCCACAATTCCAAGTTCGCGATATTTTTTAACTGACGAAGAGTTAGAAATGATTTAATCTGAATTCGACACTTGAGACTTTTGCTAAATGGTGACTTGCTGCTTTTCAGTCAAACACATGGCAACTCCTTTTTCATAGTAGGCTGCTTCATTGATAAAGACTGGATAAACTGTTGATTCACCTTCATAGGCGATCGCTTGACCATCAAACGTTAAAAACATGAGATCGCCGGGATGAAGCGCTTCATAATCTCTAAATTGAAGCTGGGGATGAATCATTGCCTGAATCTCTCCAAACTCATTCCTGGGATAGTCTATTGTCTGGATGCTGTGATAAACGGTGAGGGTATCTCTTACAGGAGGTGGCGTTCCCTGGTTGTAGGCTTCCGTGTAGTCTAAAATTGCCTGGACAAGTTCCTCCGTTTGCTGAAATAAAGTTGCATCCAATACCCCTTGAGCCACCGCACCGACTTCAACTGTGCAGCCGAATTCACAAATTGAGTCCAGATGAGGGGTGCCTTGATTTCTGGTTGTCGAATAAAGTACCTTCACGTTTGAATAAAAAGATGTGAGATAAGCGGCTAGCTGAAGGTTAAAAGGTTGCTTGCTAGCGAGAATAATTGTTAGCTCCATGTTGGATGTGCTGCTGTGTAAATCAACAACCAAATCTGCCTGATGGCTCCCCCCAGAGCCAAATTTTCCATAAATCTCCTTGGCTCGTTGCGCTTCGTAACTAGAAAGACTCGAATTCTTCAAATCCTGGCGAAGAAAACAGCGATTAAGGTCGGTATCAACATACCGTTTCCCAATTTCATAGGCTTTGGGATTCGCTAACAAGGTAAGACTTTCAAAGCTAGATCGCTGAATCAAGTTTGGCGATCGCTCAAATTTCTTCACTAAGTAAATTCCGGTGAGTTCGTTTCCGTGCGTTCCCCCCACAATGGCAACACGCTCGATCTTCTTCATAAAATAATGGCTCCCTATACCTATTTACAACACTATCTATTAACTTAGATGTGTTGAGGTTGATAACGTCTTTTCATCTAGATTAACGAAGGGTTTACTAGATGTCTAATACTTTCTTGACTAGGCAACTATATTGCAAAGATATAGTGTTTAAAAACTGATATTAATTTGACATTTGCATTCCTATCTTGCCAAGATTAGGGCAAAGACATAGTGGTGAAGAACGAATGGAGCTTCGGCATTTGCATTACTTCATC
This sequence comes from Trichocoleus sp. ST-U1, assembly GCF_039961835.1. Taxonomy (NCBI): domain Bacteria; kingdom Bacillati; phylum Cyanobacteriota; class Cyanophyceae; order Leptolyngbyales; family Trichocoleusaceae; genus Trichocoleus; species Trichocoleus sp. ST-U1. The sequence continues at coordinate 29,961 of NZ_JAMPJZ010000041.1, read as the reverse complement.
GCGGTTGCAGAGGAGTTAAACTTCTCTCGTGCTGCTGCTCGTCTGCATATCGCGCAACCTCCCTTGAGCAAACAAATTCACGATCTCGAAGACGATCTGGGAGTGCAGCTGTTCGATCGCACCCAGCGACCGCTCCAGTTAACCCTAGCTGGAAGAGTCTTTTTAGACGAAGCTCGAAGCGCGATCGCTAGCGTAGATCGTGCGGTCAACATGGTGCAGCGTGCTAGTCGGGGAGAAATCGGGCGTTTGGTAATCGGCTTTACTAGCTCAGTGGCAAACAGCTTTTTGCCAGATATTCTGCGAGTTTATCTTGAACGTTTTCCGCTTGTGGAACTCGTCTGGCGAGAGTTAGCAACTTCCATCCAAATGCAAGCACTGCGCGATCGCCATCTGGATGTTGGCTTTTTCCATTTGCCGTCCTGGATGCAAGAAGAAGTTGATTTATCCTGGATGACGATTTGCCATGAGTCTTTAATTGTCGCTTTACCAGAGACTCATCCACTGGCGAGCCAACCTCAAGTTTCCTTAAAAGCACTGGCACAGGAAGTGTTCATCCTTCCTTCTCGTCAATTCTCTCCAGTCTTATCTGAACAGCTCGAACATCTGTGCCAACAATCGGGTATTTCCCCCGTTGTCATCCAGGAAGGAACGCTGATGCTAACAATACTCGGCTTAGTCGCTGGTGGGGTTGGAGTTGCCTTGCTACCTGCTAATGTCCAAAATCTTCAACGCAAGGGTGTCTTATACAAAAACATCGCTGAACCAACACCAACTGTCCCAATGGCGGCTGTATGGCGACAGGACGATGCCTCAGCGACTTTGCGCGAGTTCTTGGAAGTGACAAAAGCGATCGCGCAGACTAACTCAAAAGCGTCTTAATCAAAACATAAAAACGCCTATACGCGATCGCTTGCCTCCACAGTTTAAGGCATACCGATAGAGACAGCCCAGAGGCTTTTTACGGCAAAGTTCTTTAAAATGCCAGCCCCTGGTACCAAAAATGTTTAGACTATCCTAAAAAAGAGGTTTTGGACAATAGTTCCAGTATTGTGCAGGCATCGATAACCCCTGTAGTTTCAAGTTTTGCAGCCGGTACAAAAAGCCAGCACCAATCATTATGTGATCGGCAACATCAACTACACGACGATTATTCGCTTGAGCCAGATAAGAACCCTTCACCCATTCATTAAACGATCCCATTGAGGGGCCACACCAGATTTGATAATCCATTTCACGACCTTTCTCACCCGCATTAGACCAACGGGAGGACAAGCCCAAATACGAGCGGAAAATCAGAGCCATTTTACGTTTAGGATTGTTATCTGCTCTGGTTATTTGATCCGGGTCGCGTTGAGAAAAATAAGCAACCGTATCTTCCCAAACTGACTCTAGACTCTTCCTGAAGATTTCTTTTTCTAATTTCTCTCTTTCCACAACCGGAATTTCTTCAATTGAGTCATAGTTCTTGTAGAAATCAAAGAGTTTTTGCGCCCGCATTGGGAAGAGACTGCCACGTTTCAGGACTTGCAATTTCACCCCCATTTCAAACATATCCGCCGCTGGTGCCATACTCACATCAGCCATAGCCGCTTGAGCTAGCAAGTTTTTAGTATGAGTGGAAGCTCCCGCTTCAAGACAGGACTGGTTAATGGAGCCAGTCACCACATAAGCGGCTCCCATCATAAATGCCCCTAACGCTGACTGCGGTGTACCAATTCCTCCAGCAGCTCCAACTCTGACAGGTTGTTCGTAACCATATTTTTCCTGAATTTCATCCCTGAGAGTCAGAATCGAAGGCAAGAGACAAACCAAGGGACGATTATCTGTATGACCGCCAGAATCGGCTTCTACAGTGATATCGTCAGCCATTGGAATTTTTTCAGCCAAGGAAGCTTGCAATTCAGTAATTAGCCCTTGAGCGACCAATTGCTTGAGCATTTTAGTTGGGGCTGGTTGCAAAAATTTAGTTGCAACTTCTGTCCTAGAAACTTTGGCAATTATTTTGTTTTTGATCTCGATTTGATTCGCTGAATTGAGGCTAAGTCCCGCTGCCCGATAATAAACAATGTTGGGTGTCAAATCCAGAAATGCGGAAGCTTCAACAGTGGTGACGCCGTATTTGAGATATAAATTGATTGCACCCCGCTCGATTGCAGCTTCGCTAGGACTGTGGATCAAATTAAATGCATAAGGCCCTTCTGGAAGTGCTTGCTGAATGCGGTGAATAGCAGTTTCAATGCGAGAAGGAACTAAGCCCGCGGCACCAAAGGCACTGAGAATCTTTTCTTTACCAAGGGCAATTACCATTTCTTCGGAGGCAATGCCATTCGCCATTGACCCTGTACTATAAGCATATTTTACCCCGTGGAAAGTCAGGAAACTGGGGTCTCCCAACTGTTGAGGAACTAGCGGTGGCACTGCTGTCAAAGTTTCCACGGATTCAGTTTTGCCGTTATTAGCATCCCCTAAATAACCTTCGTTCGTGACCCCAATTTGGCCTTGCTTGCTAACGATGTAACAGGGTTTATCTAAATTCAGCAGTTTAGTCTTGATACCTTCTTCATCAAAAGCTACAGAATTTAAAGAACCCTGCCAGACTGGATTTTGATTGTTCGGATTTCCTGAGAAACGAAGACCATTTTTGTTTTGCGTTAAAGGTATTGCCAACATAGTTTCTTTTTCCAATTCAAGCCAATAACAGATTGTAGATTGTCGGTTGGGTTGACTCCCCAAATCCCTCCCTTAGGAGAAGAGGGGCTTCCGGACTCCCCTTCCCTACTAGGGAAGGGGGCTGGGGGTTAGGTTCTTAATTCACCAACAGTACTAACTGAACCATAGTGTGAGTTTGATAGATTTTAATCAGACTCAACTAAACAAAGAGCGATGTCTTTAACTTCATAGATTCTCAGGTTGGGTTTCCACAAACTGGCATCACCGATTAAGGTGACTTTGTTTGGAGTAATATCCACTTTGGAAATATGAACCTCTAAATACATCTCGGTATGACCATGAGGAATTTGTCCGCGATATTTCCAAACGATTAGATGGTCGATGGCTTGGACAAAACGGGGAGATTTGAATTGTTTACCAAGATCGTTCTGCAAGGCATAGACTTGCATCGCTTGCAAAATTCCCTCAATTCCTAATGAACCAGGCATGACCGGGTCAAGGTAAAAATGACACTTGAAATACCAGTCATTCGGCTTTACCTCTTTTCGGGCATAGATGTAGCCTTGCTGATAGTTCCCTCCTCCTTGAATAATTCGTACTTCATTCAGGAGGTCTAACTGATACTGAGCAAGCCGATAATGGGGTCGAGCCTGATTAAGGCGATAAAACTTGGCTCTACTTTCTGGACTCCTTAAGTCGATTTTTGCTTTCGCGAGTCCGGTGGTATTTTCAGTTTCGTACCAGGGTGGAACATCCTTACCGCGATCCAGTCCTACCTGATTTGCTAAAGATTGGGGGCTAAAATGACCAAATGCGGCAGTTCCTTCATAAAACGGTTCGCCATCGCAAACCATTTGAAAATCAAAACTCTGAATAATCACTCCCTGGATATTGGATGAAGACAGTAACCGGGCTGTATTCGTAATCGTCTTTCCTCGAATATCTATATCCTTGAGAAGGCGACCCTGTCCATCAAGATTGCGGAAGTACAAGTCTTGATTTGGATACAACAAAGTAGTTCCTAAATAAGCAGAGAGAAAACCACAGGGTTGCAGAGCTATCTCCATTAAAATTGAGTACGGTATTGTCGGAGAGGAGTTTTGGCGATAATACCAAGGCTCTGTGGGAACGTCGTATTCAGTAACAATACTGGAATTTTTTGTTAGTTCATGGCGCTTACCATTCACTTCCAAAACGCGATGCACCAAATTGAGATGAGTATTGGGCATTCGCGAAGCTTTGACGCCACCGTTGTCATAAATCTCGAATTCTGGGCCAAAACACTTAGCAACCGAACCCAGACAAAATTCGTTGACTTGATCTTCATTTAATAAGGCTGGTTTCCGGGGTAATCCTGCCTTTTGTTGAGAGTTGTTTATCGCTTGTTCAACAGAAATTGAATGATTAGGGTTCTTTTCAGATAGCTGCAAGCCTAGGTCTTGGAAGTGAACAACAATTTTGCCGTTCAGGATGACTTCAACATTACATTTTGCATAAGGTTTTGGTGTAGTGCCAATTTCAGTGATTTCCATCCGATAGATTAATTTGCCCGAAATGGGAGTCACCTGTCCGCGACAACGGACGACCTGTGGCAAACCGGGAATCGGTTGAAATCTAGCATCAACCGTGTAGGTTTGCAATCCTAAATAGAGAAGATAGAACTGCAAGAGTTGACCGCACCCTTCTGCCATCAGGGAACCAGCCATCACCTGATCGTCTTTGAAGTGGCAGGGGAAATACCAATGATCTGGGTCAAGAAATTTTTCGCCGATAATTAGACCTAAACCCCAAGCCCCTCCTGTCGGTTCTACTGATGTGATGCGGTCGATCATGAGCATTGCCTTCGGGGGCAAGCGCAGGGAGGGATTTAAGCCATCTTGCCAATAATGGTCTCCTAAGCAGGCAGCAATATTACCCTCGGTGAGGGATAACATATCTGACTCATCTAGGCTTGATTTTTGACAGATTAGCAGAGGCTCAAACTTTTGCTTTGGAATCTTGCTTCGCGCTTCAAGTTCTTTATCGGAAACAATAATTCCCTTACCATTTTCGAGTTGTTGGTCGGAAAAGAATCCGGCACAGCCTCCGTCCATTTTGAGGATCATTTTATCCCCAACAAAGCACTCGTAACTAAAGAAAAATAGTAGGTTATCTCCGCTTCGCACAAAAGAATTTATGCGGATGTCATAACGCAGGGTTTGTCCTTCTTTGGGTAAATCATCCAGAAACGTTAGGGTGCAATCAAGCAAGCGATAAACTAGGTCGCCTTTATTCTCAAAATCAATTCCTAGGTAGCTGATTAATAATAAATCGCATTGACCAGATTCTACACTGATTGCCCAAGGAGCTTGACCATCAACAGCGTACCAGGCATTCTGTGGAATATCGTATTCGGTTGTAATTGAAGAGGGTTTAAAGCTATTTATTTCCCCATCGAGTTTAGTAACCCTGCTCACCAAGAGATAGGGAGGGACTGGCAGCCGCACTCGCCGGGAATAGGAATCGATAATTTCATAGTCTTTACCGAAGACACGGGAAATTTTCCCTTCAGCAAATTCTAGTAAATCTGCTTCATCCCAAACAATATTAGAAGGCTTTGTGTAACTATTGCGCTGAGGATCTGAAGTTGCAGGGGCTATCTGACCATTGCTCTGAGCTGATATATTTTGATTCAATAATTGTTCGGCTACAGCTATTTGTAGCTGAAATATCTTCATCATTTGGTTTTGATGATTAGTTGTATGTTGGGGTTCTTTTGCTAGTGTCATTGCTTTTGCTTTATTACCTCTTGTTATCTCTTTTCGGAAAATCTCACAATTTTCAGCGGTCAATATTTTAGAATAAATTCGGCTTCCACCCAAAGTAACTTTTTTAACAATTGATTGACGTTGGATAGATTTTTCTGGCACTTGAGAATAAAGTGGGGACAAATCCACAGAGACGCCGTGACTCACAATTTTTGCTAAAACCCTGACCACTCCAGTATGGTCATCAACGCCTTTGGTATTGATGGATATGGCAATATGCTCTTGTTGCTTAAGGGTTTCGCTAATCCATCGAGAACAGTTGTTTCCTGCGCCTACCTCAATAAAGATTCTGACACCATCTTCGTAGACACGATGAATAATTCTAGGGAAATCAACCGTTATACAGCAGATTTTGGCGGCGTTATGGGCCAGAGAATTAGTATCTAGCTTAATCGGAGCGTAATTTACTCCAGAATAAAACTGAATATCGGGTACATTTTGGATGGGAATTGTGTGTAATTCAACCAATCCCTCATACTCAGTATTTGTTGGTTCGCAGTGCAATACACTGTCAAAATTGATGGGGAAATATTTGCACTTGAGAGTTTCAATCACTCTTAAGCAAGCTTGCGGATCTCCACCAATTACTACTTCTTCTGGAGTATTGATAAATGACAGATAAACACGTTCTTCCTGCTTTAGGACTTCCTTAACTGTCGATACGGGCGCTTTGAGAACATAGGAAATCCAAAATTTTTCCGAGCGATCGCTTTCTGGCAAACCCCAAAACCTACGTCCCGCTAAACAGGGACCGCATAAATCAGTTCTAAATAGAGGAGAGGACACTAAAGCTTCGCTTAATTTCCCATCATCGCGCCAAATGTCAAGGGCAAACAGCATACTGCTAGCTTCACCCAAGCTATACCCAAATGCAACTTGGGGTTGGACTTGGAAATACTGTCTGAGAATCAGGCTATATAGCACTGCCAAACTGATTCCGGTTTGGCACATTGCTACTCCGTCACCCAAAAATTCTGCCTGTTTCTCTGCTTGTGCTTGACTGGAAAGTTTTTCTAAACTTTTGGGATAATGAAGTTTCTCGTGCATGACCTGACCTGGATAGGGAGTCAGAGCCGAGAAGCTATCGTAAACTTTAGGAAATAGCTGGAAAATGTCCCGTCCCAGCCCCAGACCAGAACTAGCCATACCAGGGTAAACAAAGGCAACTTTACCCTCATTTCCTAAAGGTTTCGGTGTGAAATAACTGCCAAGCGGTGTTTTCCATTCTCCGCCAGTTTCAAAGCTTTTTTTGATACCTGCGATCGCTAAGTGGATTTCCCGCAGGATTTCCTGTTTATGAGAACCGACAATCGCTAGGGTATAAGTCGCCTGGGGCGATTTCCCAAAAGCTGTAAAGGTCTGTGTTGCTGCAACGGATAGATCGTCACCCGTTTCAATCAGATTTTGGAGCGAATGCAAGCGTTCGAGCAACGCAGATTGATGATTAGCGGTGAGGGGAAATAAATAGAAGGGCGTTTGTTCCAGATACTTGCTAGGACGCTCTTTTTGGCTCAATTCTTCCGAGAGGATGATGTGAGAATAAGTACCATCTATGCCTAAGCCGTTAATTGCAGCCACTCTTTTCGACGCTTCGGGTTCCAAGAACCAAGTTCTCGATTCGGTGGTGACGTAGAAGGGACTTCCTTGCCACATCTGAGGCAGTTTCGGTCTAGACCACTGGGGAGTCGCAGGAATATACCGATGATACAGGCAGAGGACAGTTTTGATTAAACTCGCCATCCCGGAAGCGGTATAAGTATGACCGATGTTGGCTTTGACGCTTCCCAGGCAACAACTCAAACTCGCTTGGGAAGTTTGATAGGCAGAGAGTAAACCTTTGATTTCGGCTTCATCTTCTGAGGCGACGCCACTGCCAAAAACTTCCAGATACCCAATGTCTTTAGGGTGAATCCCTGCTAAATCGAACGCCTGCTGGCAAGCTTGTGTGAGGGTGCGATCGCTCGTCGCTTGATGATTGGCATTATCCTGAATTAAGCTGATGGCATCAATAACGGCATAAATTCGCTCTTGCTCTTGTTTGGCTGTTTCGTGCCGCTTTAAAACGACGGCACCTGAGCCTTCCCCGACCATCCAGCCATTCGCGTTTTCATCAAAGCTTAAGGTAGGAATTCCTTGATTAATCGGTGCTAACTGCTGGCGGAATAATACGTTTTCCAATCCACCAGAGAGATCGACAGCGCCGACGACAACAGCATCAACTTCTCCATTAGACAGAAGTAATTGAGCGACTTCTAAAGCTTTGAAAACCGAATTTTCTTCGGCAGAAATCGTGAAAGAGGGGCCAGTGAAATCCCACTGGGCGGAAATGCGACTAGCCATCACATTGCCGATGAAGCTGGTGTATCGGTTGACTTGCGCCGGAGGATGCAAGCTATCTTTGGCAATGGTTTCCAGTTCGGCAAGTTTTTCGGGAGACAAAGAAATATTCGCTTGTTCCAAGCTTTCTTTAATTTGCCAAGACAAGTCGCATCGACCCCGATACTGGTGTAGGGAGAGTTCTGTCCCCATCGCCACAATTACGGCGACATTTCCCCCTTGAGCGAGTTTTGCATCTTTGATGGCGTTGTCCGCCACCTTTAGCATCAATAGCTGTTGAGGAATCAGTTGATCTTCGTCGCGGGGCGGGATTTTGAAATTGAGAAAATCGAGTTCAAAATCTTCGATGTAGGCTCCCAGAGGCGCTTCGCCGTTTGCTAAGCCATAGTCTTTGAGTAATTGGGGTTGCTCTTCGATACCTTGCCAGCGCTGAGGCGGAAGGGGGATAAAATGCTGCGTTCCCTCATAAATCGTGCGCTCGAAGGCATCTAAACTTTTACAGGAGCCAAAGAAGGCATCCATGCCGACGATGGCTAATGAATGTTGAGTGTTGAGTGTTGAGTGTTGAGTGTTGAGTTGGGGATTGGGAATTGAAGATTGAGAATACTCGCCCTCTCCTGCCGTTGCCTCTGAAGATTCTAAAATCAAATGAGCATTGGTTCCACCAAAACCAAAGGCATTAATGGCAGCGCGTTTTGTTGGTTGTTTTTGAGGCCAAGGTGTCGGGGAAGTGACCATCTGTTCAGCAGCGATCGCGCCTTTTTCCGAACGGAGAGGGTCAATTACGTCGATTGTCGCCGGGATGACCTCTTCACCCATACTCAAAATCACTTTGATAAGACCTGCGATTCCCGCAGCCGTCAACAAGTGACCAAAATTGGATTTGACAGAACCAATCAGAGGCACTGTTTGAGACTGACCGAAGAAAGTCTCCATCGAGTTGAGTTCGGTGATATCTCCGACTGGAGTCCCCGTGGCATGACACTCAATGTAATCGATACTGTTGGGATGAATTCCGGCTTCGGTATATGCCCGTTCAAAGGCTAAGATTTGCCCTTTGGGATTGGGACTGAGGACGAATTTCCCTTTCCCGTCATTCGATAAGCCAACGCCGCAGATTGTGGCGTAGATGCGATCGCCATCTCGCAGCGCATCGCTATATCGTTTCAGGACAACCATTCCGGCTCCTTCTCCAGCTACGAGTCCTCCGGATGACTTATCAAAAGGACGCGATATCCCATCTTCTGGATAAGCGTGGAAAATTGAAAATCCCATATTGATGAAGAACGGATCGGCGCAACTCACAGCACCCGCTAACATTAAGTCAGCTTTGCCGGATAACAGATAGTGACAAGCTAATTTGATTGAATAAAGCGATGTTGCACAGGCTGCATCCAGAGATAAATTGATACCAGATAAAGACAGCGCTTGAGCAATAACTGCTGCCGGATACCCGGATAACATTCCATTTAAAAGAGAGACATCAGAAGGTGGTTTTTTTATCTGAAAAGATTCTTCTTTTAAAAGTTGCTGAAGGACTGAATCGAGAAATTTTTGATATATTGGTGCAAAAAAACGATGGGAAAACCGGGTAGGGAAAGAAAGATTACCCAGAATTACGCCGCATTTTTCTAGAGCTGATTCGTTTCCTAAATAACCGCTATCTTTTAAAGCTTGTTTTGAAACATATAGAGACCATTGATAAATTTCATCCAAGTTTTTCAGTAACTCAGGAGCCATCTGATACTCGCTGGTATCTAACTGAAAATCTCGAATATATCCTCCCTTCAAACAATAGTATTTATCTAGCTTCCCTTTTTCGGTCGAATAAAATTCTTGGGGATTTACTCCCATTTGTTCGGCTGTTGCCAAGCTTTTAAAATCTTTTTTAGCAATTAAATTCTGCCAATATTGCTCAGGACTTTCTGCGCCTGGAAACAAACTAGATAAACCAATGATTGCAATTTTTTCCATTCAATATTCCTAAAAAATTTAATCAAAAACTACTTTATTTTAAATAGGCTCTAACCATCGTGCTGTAGCAGCGATCGCGACTACAGCACGCTGAATGGTTTCTTAACTCGCCATTACTTAACTCCTACTTTTTCTGAGTTAAAGAATAGACGGTTCAGTTGTTTGCTAATCGTCACTTCTGCCCCAAATACTCGCGAGTAAACTTTTCCTTGGATATCGTGGGAAGTGATGTTCGCCACTAACTTTGTCTCATTGCTAGAAATGACATCCATCGACACGTAAAATGGTTTACCCAAGGGAATCGTTTGGAAATGCTCTCCTTTCTGGCAGCGTAAAGGGAGACTAGCCGCCTGATAAAAATGCCTTACCCAAATCAACATGCACTGAAATTGCACATCTTTGGCGACAAAATCGAATGCCTGTGCCGGAAACTGTCCCCGCTGTTCTTCAGCGATTTGGGGTAAAACACATTCCATCGTCAGGGTTTCTGGCGTAATATTTAAAACTTGTTTGACCCCTTTAAAACTAGGGCCATGAAACAAGGTGCCATCCTGATAAGGCGATAGGAACGCAAACTCTTGACTTTGAGTTGCATCAAATTCATAAGTGGGAGCTTCCGGAATTTCTTTCAGGAGTTTCACCTGCCCGTTGTAATGATAGCGGCGTTTTCCGGGTTCCGCTTCACTCCATATTGTCGCTGCGAGTTCGAGCTGCTCGTTCTGGGATTTATTGACTTCCTTCACTTCCAAGATGTATTCGCTTGCCAATGTTTCATCGAAAACAATGCCTTTTAAGACTTTGAAGTTTTCGCAGCTAAAAAACTTGTAGCCAGGATATAGCTGTTCGCTAACATTGGCAAGCCATACTGAACCACAAACGGTTGGTAATACCGCTTGACCACCAATCGCATGATCTTGCAAAAAGGAATTTGCTTTCAGGTTTAATTTTCGATGAATTTGGTAAGTCCGGAGTTCTGAATCTAGCTCTCCAGACACGACTACCAGAGGACTCCCCACCAAAACTTGCACTGTTTCCCGTTCGCCAAAATCTAGTTCGTCAACTAGCATCTGAGTTCCCACTTCAACGGGAATTACCTCAACCTTGCGTTCGGCAAAAATCTGTTTTAACTCAGGCGTAACCATCCCGCCATCCCAAGGTCCCCAATTAAAGGAAGCTACGTGACATTCGGGATGGAGGCGCTTAAAGTGATGGGCAAATTTATTGAGAATCTCATTGGCGATCGCATAATCCGATTGACCAATATTCCCGTAAAACCCAGCCGCTGAAGCGAACAACACCAAATGCTTGATTTGATTCGGATTGACACAACTCAGCAGATTTTCCAACCCTTTGACTTTGGCAGTATAAACGGCTTCAAAATCCTGTTCGGATTTATTCTCAATCAATTTATCTGCCAAATTGCCAGCGCCATGAAGAATTCCGGAGATCGCTCCAAAACGCTGGACGGTATCTGCTAGTTTTTCCTTTAAAGCGATCGCATCGGTAATGTCGGCGCTGAGATATTCTGCTTTCCCACCCGCTTGCTCAATCGCTTCCAGCGTTTGGGCGATTTCTCGTTGGGCTAAAATCCCCTTCAGTGTCTTTTGGACTTTGATTGGGGTGGGTTTCTCTCCTCGTGCAGTAATATCTGCCATAATCCGCTTTTTCAAATCAAATTCATCAACACAGCCTTTTGCCCATGCTGGCTCTGGATTGATGCTTGAGCGACCGAGGAGGATAAATTTGCATCGGTAGCGTTGCGCTAGCTTGATGACACACTGGGAAGTAATCCCGCGTCCACCGCCGCTGACGAGAAACACCGAGGATGGAGTAATTTGATGTGTTGTGCCGCGAGCGTTCTTCTTAACCCTACACATCTCGGCTACCAGGGTGGTTCTCCCCTGGGAACTGTACCCGACTTCGGTAATCAACCGATTGGGGTCGTGAAGTTCTGCGACAATCGATTGGGCGACAAATTCTTCATCGAAAGCGGGACTCAAATCGATGGCGCGACAAAACACCCGTTCCCATTCCAGGTTGAGGGTTTTCGTCAAGCCGAACAGCCCCCCACCGATGGCGCTAAACTCTGTTTTGCGACTTAAACCGAATTGCCCATCCAGGCGGCTCACGGTGAGGAAACAACTGCGTCCTTGACGTGCTGCTTCATTCAGTGATTTTTTGAGGTGCTTAGCAATCAGAAAAATATGCTTGAGGATGGCTCTTTCCGATTCCTGCCCAAGACTTGCTTGAATTGAGGGATGCAGATGAACGAACGTGCCAATCGAGCCGTAGTTTTGCGCGATCGCCATCAGCTGTTGTTTCAAATGCTCCTCGCTCAAATCTGCCAGCACCACACGGCTAATTCCTCCCGGTAACGGTAGCCGTTTGGCAATAACAGATTCGGGGAAACTTAATACAACCACTTTCCACCCTCGGTCTGAAAGAGACTTGACCAATCTGATACTGGCAGGGCTACCGTCATCGGTCAGCAAACAAATGTGATGGTCGGGCAAGGTGAAATCCAGATAATCTGCCTCACTTAGAGGTTGGAGCCTCGCCCGACCGCGTTGAATCTTGTGTTCAGCTTCAGCTTCAGCTTCAACTTGCTGCGATTCTGGGGTTAAGTTTTTTTTTCAGCCACCCGCGATTCCTGGCTCATATATTCAACAATTTGAGCAAGGGTGCGGAGTTCGGCTAGCTGTTCTGGATTCACCGGCGGCAAATCAGGGAATAACTCCTGCATTGCTCCCAAGATTTCCACCCGCTTGATCGAGTCAATCCCCAAATCTGCTTCCATGTCCATCGAAAGCTCTAGCATTTCCGTGGGGTAGCCAGTCTTCTCACTGACTACTTCTAACAGGGATTGGATCAGAGCATTCGCCTTCTCCTGGGAGACAAATCCGTTTTCTGCCTTTGCTGAAACTGCTGCCGTTGGAGCAGAAACTTCAACCTCTGTTGATGGCGCTTTGTTGCCCATATATTCAACAATTTGAGCGAGGGTGCGGAGTTCGGCTAGCTGTTCTGGATTCACCGGCGGCAAATCAGGGAATAACTCCTGCATTGCTCCTAAGATTTCCACCCGCTTTATCGAGTCAATCCCCAAATCCGCTTCCATATCCATTGAAAGCTCTAGCATTTCCGTGGGGTAGCCAGTCTTCTCGCTGACTACTTCTAACAGGGATTCGATCAGGGGGGTCAAATCTACCGCTGGCGCTGTTACAGATGAGCTAGAGGTTGTTTCGATGACCGATGGCGCAACTTCTACCTGCTCTGCTTGAGCGATTTGATTTTGCAGACTTGTCTCTACTTGGAGAGCCTGGGCTGGCTGCGAACCATTGCTGGAAACAGGTTGGGATACTGGCGCTGTAGGGACGGCATCTGGGGCAGCTAGCCCAGAAATCGTCAGTTCCGGCATCGGCACGACAGCCGGGGTAGTGGGGGCAACAACCGAGTACTGTAGTTTGTCAGAGGTTCCTTGTCCGTTTTGCCCTTGTTCCAAGTTCCGAACGGGCGCTAGTGACGCCTGACCATTCACAACTGACCCATTGGCACCGTTACCAGCACCCAAAAGGGAATAATGTTGCTGCATGAGCTGGAAAAATCTTTGGGAATATTCCAACTGATTTTTCAGGTATTGTTCGTGAACTTGCTGGCTGGCAGCTTGATGTTCGTGAAAGCGCATCATGTTGCGCTCTAAACTTTCTAGAAGACCCTGATTATTTACAGAAGATTGTGGCATTGGTTGCGCCTCTGATTTGGTTGCGGGTGGAACTGGTATCGGCTCTGGCATTTTGACTTGGGGAATTACGGGTACGGGAATTACGGGTTGAGGGGTAGGGATTGGGGCGATGTGTGGTGTTGGTTTCGGGGCTAAAGATTTCTTCGGCTCCTGTGTCAATTTCCCATTCCTGTTTTCCCTTTCTGGATTTCCCTTGATTTGGTGTCCGTTTTGCAAAGCGTGTTCAAAAGCAGCTTTGGTTTTCTCACTGACATAGTTAGCGCCGTTTAAAGGCACATTCAATCTCTTCTTTTGCTGAGAATTGGATGTTTTTGATTTAACTAGGTAAGGATCGAGGTTATCTAAAGACAAGCCAGCCACGCGCAACTGAACAAAGGCTTCGCACAACTGGCGCTGGCTATCTCCTTTGCTACTGGCATTCAAGGCGATCGCTAAATGGGGTCGATCTTCGAGGATATTCTTCACCAGATTGGTCAGGATATTCCTGGGACCAATTTCGACAAAGAAATATCCCCCGGCTGCGTAAATATTTTCAACTTCCTGCTTAAAATGCACAGGATTGACAATATGTGCAGCTAAGGTTTGTCCGATGGTATGGGAATTGTCTGGATAAAGATTTCCGGTTGTATTGGAGTATACCGGGATTTTCGGCTGATTGAAAGTAACGCGATCCAGCACCTCTGCAAACCGTTTTTGAGCGTGAGCGACAAACGGTGAATGGAAAGCTGCGGAAACGGGTAGTAAAACAACCGAATACCCAAGCTGCTCCAATTTTTGCTGGACTTTGGCGATTTCTCCCTTCGCCCCCGCTAATACCACCTGATTGTTAGAGTTCCAGTTGGCAATGGTGATTTTGGGGAAATTCTCGACAACTTCTTTGACTTTATAAATATCCCCTTTCACCGCCAGCATCATGCCGGTATCAACTTTTGGATCGTCGGGGAATGCCATCGCTTGACCTCTGGCTTTGACGAGGAAAAAGTAATCTTCGTCATTCAGAACGCCCGCCGCCCATAGTGCTGTCAGTTCCCCGAAGCTGTGCCCTGCCACATAATCAGGCTTGAACCCTGCCTCTTCTATAATCTTGTAGAGACCAAAACTCAAGGCACCAATTGCGGGTTGGGCATTTTCGGTCTGTTGTAATGCCGCAATTTGGGCATCCTTTTGGGCGTTGTCAAAAACAGGACACGGGAAAACGACTTGGGAAATCGGTGGCAACCCATTCTTGCCCAGGTATTTGTCCATATCGCTGTAAGCTTGGCGAAGCTGAGGGAAGTTAAGGACAAGTTCCTTACCCATCTCCAAATACTGCGAACCTTGCCCCGAAAACAGCGCCACTACCTTCCCTTGGGGGTTCAGGCTAGTTTTGCGGTAATAGATTCCTTTGGGATGCTCCCACGATTGGGCTTGCTGTTTGTTTTTCAGTAAGTCAATCGTAATCTGCAATAATTCACGCGCTTCTGCGGCAGAGGTGGCGACAAATCCCACTCTGGCTGAGACAACGGGAATTTTTAAACTCGCAGCGCTGACAAGTTCTGTGTAATGTTGTGTGCCGCGATCGCTTGCTAATTGCGACTCTAGGGTTTCACACTTCGCCAATAATTCTCCTACTGTTGGAGCATCCAGCAGAATGGTCGCTGGCGTACTGTGTAAACGATAAGCCTGTTGATGTTCCCTTTGATATTCTTCGAGGACGACATGATAATTCGTGCCTCCAAAGCCAAACGCACTGACCCCTGCTCTTCTTGGCGTTTCATCATCAATGCCAAGCCAGGGTCTGGTTTCGGTATTCAAATAGAAGGGTGAGTCTTCTATTTTAAGTTTAGGGTTGGGTTGGGTAACATTAATCGTCGGGGGTAATATCTTATGGTGCAAAGCCAAAGCCGTTTTGATCAGGCTGGCTGCACCTGCTGTTGCTTTGGTATGTCCAATCTGAGACTTAACGCTCCCCAAGGCAATATGTTGTTTTTGGGAGTTGTTTTGGCTAAAAACTTCATTTAAGCCTGCAAACTCTGTCGGATCGCCAGCGACGGTTCCTGTACCATGAGCTTCAATCAGACCGACTGTTGAGGGTGCAAATCCAGCATCTTCATAAGCTCGACGCAACGCTACGGCTTGCCCTTCCGAACGAGGAGCATAAATGCTCTTAGATTTGCCATCGCTGGAGGTGCCCATTCCCTTGATGACGGCATAAATGCGATCGCCATCTCGTTCGGCATCTTCAAGCCGCTTGAGAACCATCATTCCCATGCCTTCACCCAACAGCATCCCGTCGGAATTTATATCGAAGGGACGAGAATTCCCTTCTTTAGAAAAGGCAGGCGTTTTACTAAAGCACATATACATGAAGATCGAATTGTCGGCATCCACACCGCCCGCGATCATCATGTCGCTACGATACTCGGTCAATTCACTCAAAGCCATCCGCAGGGCGCTTAATGACCCGGCACAGGCTGCATCTACAACACAGTTAATCCCTCCTAAATCTAGGCGGTTGGCAATTCGTCCGGCAATCACGTTCCCCAACATGCCCGGAAAAGAATTTTCCTCCCAGCCGATATAGGCAAGTTTTATCTTCTCAATAATCTTTTGGGTATCTTCGTCAGATACACCACTGTTTTTAAGAACCTTCTCCCAAACGGGATATTGCAAACGGGCAGTTAGCGGCGTAATTAGTTTCTGCCCGCCCCCTACGCCCAGAATGACGCCTGTGCCTTTCCGATTAAAATCTCTGGATTCACCGTAACCAGCGTCTTCCATTGCCTGTTTGGCAACTACCAACGAGAGCATTTGGGCGACATCTGTCACCTCTAGAATATTGGGAGGCAGACCAAATTCCATCGGATCAAAATCAATATCCGGGATGAATCCGCCTCGTTTGCAATAAGTCTTATCCGGTGCCTTGGGATCTGGATCGTAGTAGTCCTCAATCCGCCAGCGTGAGGGAGGAACATCAGAGATACAATCGGTTTTTGTAATGATATTTTCCCAATACTCTTCTAGAGTCCTGGCTTGCGGAAAAATGCAACCCATTCCGATAATCGCCACTGGTGTTTGTTGCAGTTGCCGCTTAATTTTGTTGTTTATCAATGATTTATCAGACTTCATTCCTCAACCTGACGCTAGTGACGTTCCTGGTTCAAAGGGTTATGATACCAAGTTATTCCGCTTTAGTGTAGTTGTATATCCACTCAATTTAAACCTGTGGAAGTTTGCTGTTTATTTTCACACGAGTGGGTACACCCAGCTTTATATTCTCAGCTTGGGTGAAAGCTTTGTAGGCTGCACGGAGATAGGCAAAATCAGGAATTTAAATAATAGCAATTTCAGTCCCTTGAAGCAAGTTAACTATTTTAACAAATTTTCTTGTGGTTGAATTTTTATGGTATAATAAACGGTTTTTTTGAAATTCCCTACCCAGCCTTGGGTACAGGGTATAAAGCTAAGGGATCGTGTTTAAAAAAATTTTTAGGGGTTAAAACCCAGGCACAGCAAAACTTAGAGTATTTAAAATTGGTAATTTAGAATCGCAAGTACGCTGGAACTACAGGTTTCAATTTTTTACAATTTAAATTGTATTCAATTTGAAAAGGTAGAAGAGTGTATTTATTTTAGTTTTGATTTTAGAACCTATAAAAAAATAGGTGAGTTCTCTTGGTTTAACTTTTTATTAAAACAACGGTAAAAACAACAAAAATACTTTTTAAATTTATTAAGCGTTGCAGCAAAAATAATATCTGCTATCACTTTATATTTAGCTATAATTTATTTTTATGTATGAAGAAAATCTTTAAATAAATGTGGTGCCATTAACCGCTGATGCCAACCAAAGTATGCTTACACATAGCTATTTTATTTCCAGCTATGTATAAGGGCAACTACCAAAGTGTTGAGATGCCGCTGTTCTTTGTGAATAGTTGTGCTGTAGTTTAAAATATATCTCCAATAGAATGCAATTCAAGTTGAGGAATGGGGGGACTGACTTGGCGTTTATTTTTTAGTTAAAACTTGATAATGATTGCGTACACTCCAGACCCTTCAACCATCAAGCAAACAACGTCCTTCAATTAGGCGCTTTGTAAATCAAGAAACCAAGCCACAGGTATACCTACGCATTCTTACTGAATTACTCCGCGCCAAGCTCGCCAAATTTTGGCGACCACCAGTTACCTTTTTTACTCTCAAAGAAGGCTACCTCTTTGCATTTATTTTGTTTGGTTTTCGGGTTAGAGCAACGCAACATCACCTTATCTTGACCATTTTTGGTGTATTTGTAACGCTCTAGGGAAGAGCCACAAATCGGACAAGAATGCTGAGAAGGCTTGTCAGAACGCGGCGGATTTTTACGCTTAGCGTCAGGCAATTCATACTCTAGCGTGGATACGTTAAAAAACATTACAGCACCGCAGCCATTATTGCGCTCATCACAGCTCAAAAAATGGTCTGTTTGAAGTTTTTTAGACTTCGAGTAAACCCTCGTCATTGGATGTTTGCATTTCGGACACCGAATATTAGTAAGTTCAGACCGAGTCTCCGTGCGAGTATCGGTGCGAGTATCCGGGGGTTCACAAACAGGTGGAGTGACCTTAACTCGGCTTGGATTCGTTACAGTCGGCATAGAAACGGGAATTTTTGCCCCGGCTTTCTTGAGTGCTGGGGCAAAATAGTCGCGGTTCCAGCTAGTCAAATACTTTTGCCAGTCCAGCTTACCGTGAGCGATCGCATCCAATTCCCGCTCCATCTTTGCCGTAAAATCTGCACGAATCAGCTCAGGTAACACCCGACCCAAGAACTCATCCACTTCCATCCCTAGCTGGGTCGGAACGAGCAACCCCTTCTTCAGAACCACATACTCCCGCTCTTTCAAAGTCTTTACAGTCGGAGCATAGGTGCTAGGACGCCCAATCCCCTGTTTCTCCATCACCTGAATCAACTTAGACTCAGAATACCGGGGTGGTGGCATCGTCTGCTTCTTATCGGCATCCGCATGGGTACAGGTCAGCGGTTGCCCTTCTTTGAGAGTCGGCAACACTTGATCTGAACCAATATCTCGCCAGTAGCGCAGATAGCCCTCAAACTGTAGCACCTGACCCAAAGCTTGCCAAGTAACGCTACCAGATTTGGTGACAATTTTCGTCTTCAGGAGTCGCGCTGGTTGACACAGAGAAGCGATCGCGCGTCGCCATATCAAGTCATACAATCCAGCTTCTTCGGGTGTTAACTCTGCTTTAATGACGGATGGTAGCCGGGTAATCTCTGTCGGTCGAATTGCCTCGTGCGCCTCCTGGGACAGCGCTGCACTTTTACGAACAGTCGTCTTTTGGGGGACATTCTCTGGGTCATTTTGCTCCAGATACTTCCGCACCGAAGCGCAAAACTCCTCAGATAAAGTTGGGCTATCTGTACGCATATAGGTGATGTATCCTTGTTCGTACAGCTTTTGCGCCACTTGCATTGTTTTCTCTGGATTCAGCTTTAGACGCGCTCCTGCTGCCTGCTGAAGGGAACTGGTAGTAAATGCGGCGGGTGGTTTTTTGAAACTCACTTTACCTTGGGTGCTGACTACCTGATGAGGATGACTCTTCGCCGTCGCTACCAGTTGAGCCGCTTGAGTTTGTGTTGTCACTCTGGTTCCTTCAGCAGCTTTTTTGCTGTCAGGAGACTCAGAATCATCGGTTTCCTCTACTTCAGGCTCATCGGAACGATTCACTTGTCCGGCATAAAAGGCTCGAAAACCCTCGGCGTAGTCAACGTAAACAGACCAGTAATCTTCAGGGACAAAGGCTGTAATCGCTCTCTCGCGATCGCATAATAGGTGCAAGGTTGCGCTTTGAACCCGACCGACTGACTTGGCTCCGTTTTTGAGCGACCAAACGAGAGGGGAGCCTCTGAAGCCAACTAGCTTGTCGAGACACGTCCTCAAAAGAGCTGCATCTACTAAGTTCTGGTCGAGGGGACGGGGTTTGCTCACTGCTTTTTTAATCGCAGTTTCTGTAATCTCGCTCGTCACTACGCGCCGGGGATTTTTTACCTTGAGTTCTCGTGCGAGATGCCAAGAAATTACCTCCCCTTCCCGGTCTGGGTCTGTTGCAAATATAACTTCGGTTGCTGATTTGACGGCTTGTTTTAATTCTGTGAGAACCTTTTTGCCTCGGTCGCCACGGGGGACAAATCGACAAGTAACGCGATCGCCTGATAGGTCAAATCCCAGTGCATCTTCCCCGTCTTTCGCTAGCTCAACAACATGACCCATGCTTGCCATCACTCGGTAGCCAGAACCAAGGCTTTTCTGCCATTTCTGCCGTTTGCCAGGACTTTCTATCAAAACAAGTTTCATGTTCTGTCCTCCAAAAATTTTTAATTCTTGCTTTAAGAAGGATGACTTAGCTAGGCATTTTAGGGTATAAGCTACTTGCTGCATGAACTCAGGTAAATGACATCACCTCCCCCCGATCCACGTTCCTCTCGGCTTGGCTTTGATGAGTTGATTGGCATTGTTGTTGCCTTCGGCGTGATTGGCACGATTTTCTTCTGGTCAATTGGTAGAAGGGAGCCAGGGTTGAATTTGACCGGATTGCCGACTCCTGACGCCACGGCGAGTCCAACGCCAGCAGCGCCGCTACCAACGGTGATACCCGGAGAATCGCCCACTCAACAAACGCTTCCGGCACCTTCTGCTTCACCGAGCGACCCAAACTCAACGCTACTCATACCGGACGAGCCAAACACGGTATCGAGAAGCGTCCCGATTATTCCCGTACCCGTACCCGCGCCTTCCGCCCCAGCGCCGTCAGTCGCCCCCGCCACAGTACCCGCGCCTGCGCCTTCCGCGCCAGCGGCGGTTGTTCCCGTACCAGCCCCCACAGCTTCTGCCCCAGCTAAACCGATCAACTTTTCCGATATCCCCGACAATTACTGGGCGCGTCCTTACATTCAAGCGCTGGTTGAACGCAACATCCTCGCGGGTTTCACCGATGGCACTTTTCGCCCCGATCAACCGATCACGAGAGCGGAATTTACGGCTCCGTTGCGAAAAGCTTTTAGTCAAAAACCGGCTCAGAATGCTTCAAACTTTCAAGATGTCCCCGCTGGGTACTGGGCTGAAACAGGGATCAAGCAGGCTGTAGCAACGGGTTTTCTGAAAGGATATCCGGGAAATCGGTTTCTACCCAACCAAGAAATTCCGAGAGCGCAAGTTTTGGTTGCGCTTGCTAGCGGCTTAGGGCTGAAACCACCGTCCAATCCGGCTCAAGCTTTGCAGACTTATCAAGACGCCAAGGAGATTCCTAAGTACGCGACCCAAGGTGTCGCAGCGTCTACAGCCGCCGGTCTTGTGATTAACTATCCGAATCAAAACTTGCTCAAACCGAATCAAGCGGCGACTCGTGCTGAGGTAGCTGCTGCAATTTATCAAGCTCTAGTACAAGCCGGACAAGCACAACCCATTTCCTCTCCAGCCGCTGTGCAGCCACAATGAGGGAACCATCGGAGGGGCATGGCATTGTTCGTTTGAGCGAAGCGTTTGGCGACACGGATCAAATTCGGTTTTGGAAGTTGCGATCGCCTTTATACCCGGATAGCTCGGCGAGTTCTTCTAAAGAAAGCAGACCTGAGTAACGCCGCCCCTTAATTTCCCAAGTGGGAAAGCCTTTGATTTTTGCCTTCGTGCAGAGGTCTGGACGCGGATTTTTACCGCCCGCATCGCACTCAATGTAGTTTATATAGCCAAGCGCCTCTTTTGGAAACAGTTCTTTCTGTTTTGTGCAGAAAGGGCACCAATATGCACCGTAAAATTTGGCTTTGGTGCGTTTCAAGTGACGTGCTAAACCCACTTCTGCTGTAGTAGCGGCGCGATTCGAGGATTTGGTTGGCTGGAGTGCTGATTCTGTATAGGGATCGGATGAACAGCCAGCAATTAATGCCAGTAGAGCGATCGCAGTAGTGCGGATGATAACCGCGCTAAGGTCAAATCTTTGAACTTGCATAGCTCTCAGTTGGGTAGATGTTCGGCAATCAGCAAAGTTTACCTTTTGTTTTCATACCATTTTGCTTTACTGTTGCCCAATCTAAATTTCTGAACTATCGATAAATAGAGACGCAATAAATCGCGTCTCTACAATCTAAACTCAAAATCTTAACTCAAAAAACTCCTCAGCCTTAGCGACCATCAACTGACCAGTGGGGCGGGTCATTTGCTAGCTTAAATACGCCATAAGATGCACCCACACTATAGAGAGCCGTATTGTTGGCACCATTCGTGGGAGCGCCAATATTCACCAGGGTGCCATCTCTCTTTTTTATTTTTAGAATTCCTTCCCAGGTAATGTTCCAATCGATGGCTAGCCTTTCAGTATGGCGAGATCTTAGAGCCACCGGATTCCCCCCAATGCCGAATTCATCTACCATCAGTTGTGCGGCTTGCACAGCTACAGCGTTCGTATAATGTACCCATTCAATGTCAACTCCCGCCATATTTGGTACATTTTCTGCTCTGATTTCTCCTCGACTAATCCGAGCCGAATAGTGCATCATATAAGCTCTTTGTGGAGGTCGATAGGTAGCGGCAATAATGGTTTGGGCACCCGCATCAATTAAAGCTTTTTGAAAAGCTGCTACCTTTTCTCGGAAAGGCGAAGCTAAATCAGAAATCGAGCGGCTAGTCGGAAAGTTGTCATACCAATGCGGACCACTCAAGCGAAATCGGATTCTTTTGGCATAGGCGTTGAGGATATCCATTGCTGGGATAAAATCTGCGCCTAATTTCTGCTTAGTCGTTGCAGAAAGTAGATTTTCCAATTCATCACGCAAGCGCACATCTCTTTGGAGATAAGCTTGGGCTAACCCTTGGCTACTTCTAGCTCCAAAGTCTCCATCTACGGTTAAGTCGGGAACCAATATAGTATTCAAAGACTTTTGTAAATCTTTAACCTCTGCCTCGCCAAAGCGCAGATAAGCAAGCAACATTGCTGCCGTAAGATTGGGAACTTTATAAAGAAAACCGTCGCTCAAAGCTTTGGTGTAGGTGGTATTATCCACAACTCCATTAACCGGCAAGTTATTCCTTTGCTGATAACTACGGGTAGCTGTATCGCTAATCTTGCCAAAGTCTCCATCAACGGTTCCTATCGGATAACCAGCCTCTTTTAAAAAGCTTTGCCAAGCACTGACTGCTGCTCCATTAGAGCCGATTTTGAGTGTAGGTAATTTCAGCGCACTGATATTAAAAGCCATAGATTCCACCTGAATTCAGTATTGCTAACTTTTCTGTTAACTAGCCAAGAAAAAGCCATCGAGCAAGTCTAGCTTTTGTGCTATTTTAACGCTACAAAAGAACGCAGCAGATGAGAGTTACACTGCTTGTGCGATACACTTGCATTTTATAACTTAATGCTTAATAAGTTTCGATAATATAACTTTAGTTATTATTTCCATCTTCTGTTTATCTTCTTATTTAATTCTAATAATTACATTTTGGAAAATACATTATGCCTAAAATCAATCCTCCAACTTATGATAATTAATAGTTAATTAATTATCTGGCTTTTTTATGAAATTAAATTTTCTTGAACTTGAGGTGGCTTTTATAGTAAAACCTCTACCTAATCTTCTGTCCAGTTTTCAAATAAAAGATTTAAATATTGTTACAAATTGCTACAATATTTAATTGAATCTTATCGTCTTAGAGATTCTACCGGCTAATTTGAAACCGCTGCTGATTTAACACAAATTCCGGATTTTATCTAATCGGTTGTGGAGCATCTGGTAACGAATGTTCGCTTTTTTTAATAAGGAGACTTTATGGCAGACTCTGGAAATCGAATGCGCGATCGCACGCCAGACGATGTAATTATTCAGGCACAGGCGCGGAAACCCATTACAGATCCCAGCTTGGGCATTTCCGTTGAAGTGAATAGACAAGGCACTCCCCAGCATCGGCTGGTCACGATTGGGGACTCTCTCTCTCACGGCTTTCAAAGTGGGGCAATTTTTAATACTAGCCTCTCCTATCCGATGATGATTGCCAAGGAAATGGGCTGGTCTAACCAGATGCGTTATCCCACCTATGAGGGGCCAGGAGATGGGTTTCCGATCAACCTAGAACATCTGGCTCGACAACTCGATCGGGAATTTGGTGACATCAACTGGTTGGATTTCGCCCCAGCGCTGTTGTTTATACGCCGCTACATGGACGATATAGAGGATTATTGGGAACGTGACGCAGGTTCCCGCTTCCCAATTCAACGAGGGATTAATCACAACCTGGCAGTCTATGGGTGGGATTTGCGGAATACCCTGTCGCGCACTGCGGACATTTGCCTAGACATCATTCGGAAAAATCCGCCTAAAGACGATTATCTCCGGCAGGTTGTCGAGTACCATAACGAACGCGCTGCTATCCGAGTTTTGAATTCGGCACGAGATGCACGAGGCAACGCGCTGACACCACTACAAGCGGCAGCAGCACTAGGTGCTGAGGGGATGCAAGAAACTGGCGATGGAGACGGCATTGAAACGCTGATTGTGGTTATCGGTGGCAATAATGCGCTGGGTAGTATTCTGACATTCAAGGCGGCTTGGAGCGCTGATGGCTATGACGATATGGCGGTCAACGATCGCTATACCGTCTGGCGTCCGATTCACTTTAAGGCGGAACTGGACAAGCTAGTTAAGGAAGTTAAGCAAATCGGCGCTCGCCATGTAATCTTGGCAACGGTTCCTCACGTCACGATCGTTCCTTTTGCCCGTGGTATCAACAAAAATAAAGAGGGGAATAAAGCTAATCCGGGATCTCGATACTTCCCTTACTACTCCTTGCCTTGGCTTACCGAAGAAGAATTCGATCCGGATAAGCACCCGTACCTGACAGAGGAGGAGGCACGAGCAATCGATAGTGCCATCGACCAGTACAACGACTATATAACCGATGCGGTGCGTCAGGCTCGACAGGAAGGCAGAGATTGGTATCTGTTTGAAATGGCTGGCTTGTTGGATCGCTTGGCATCCAGGCGCTATATCCAAGACCCGGAAGCCAGACCGACTTGGTGGGATGAAGTGGGTGGTCAGTACGAGTTGCCACCTGAGCTTCAGGCACTTTCACCTGTACCAGATTCCCGCTTTTTTAAATCTGATGCAACGGGTCGCACTCAAGGCGGCTTATTCTCTTTGGATGGTATTCATCCTACTACCATTGGCTATGGCATCATGGCGCAGGAGTTGATTGAGATTATGCACAAGAAGGCGGGGGTCAAGTTTTATGAAAGCGATGGGAAAACCGAGCGGACTGGTGACATCAAAGTTGATTTTAATCGCTTGATTGCCTTAGATACGCTGATTTCTAACCCACCGCGATCGCTCTCTAATGCTCAGAGTTTAATCGGTTTGATTGATAAGAACTTTAATATCTTCAGCGGGATGCTCAGGGCGAGTTACTAAAAGCAATCTGAGGTCGGGGTGGGCTTAGGCGTCCCATCCCCAAGGTTCCTGCTTAAGATCGAAAGTAGGAACCTTTAATCTCTCTGGGCATGAAACGCATTGTTCTAATTGCTGGGTTTGAATCATTCAACGCTGACTTGTACCGGAAGGCAGCTCATTTGGCTCAGGCTAGGTGTCCGGAGTTGGATATTCGGGTGTTTAGCGATCGCGCCCTCACGACGGAACCAGAAGCCGTAGAAGCTGCACTCCAAGGAGCAGATGTCTTTTTCGGCAGTCTGCTATTTGATTACGACCAAGTGATGTGGTTGCGCCAAAGGGTGCAAAATATTCCGATTCGCCTCGTTTTCGAGTCAGCCTTGGAATTGATGAGCCTCACGCAGATAGGCGCGTTCAAAATTGGCGACAAACCCAAGGGAATGCCCAAACCTGTTAAATTCATCCTCGACAAATTCAGCAACGGGCGAGAAGAAGACAAACTTGCGGGTTATATTAGCTTTTTAAAAGTTGGGCCAAAGTTATTAAAATTTGTGCCAGTGCAGAAAGTGCAAGACTTACGCAACTGGCTGATTATTTACGGTTATTGGAACGCTGGTGGAACCGAAAATGTCGCGTCCATGTTCTGGACGCTGGCAGAAAAATATTTGCAGTTGAAGGCGGGAGAAATTCCGCCGCCCGTTGAAACTCCAAATATGGGGTTGCTGCATCCCGATTATCAAGGCTTTTTTGAATCTCCAAGGGCATATTTGGAATGGTATCAAAGTAGGGATACGGCACTGCCGTGTCCCTACTCAACTGTTGGAATTCTGCTTTATCGCAAGCACGTTATTACCAAACAGCCATACATTCCCCAACTAATTCGCCACTTTGAGAAAGCTGGGTTGATACCTTTGCCAATCTTTATCAACGGCGTCGAAGGTCATGTAGCGGTGCGGGATTGGATGACAACAAATTACGAAATCGCCCAACGAAAACTCGGTAATATTGAAACTCCTTCCCTATCTGATCAAGCAGTGCCAGTGGATGCAATTGTCTCTACGATTGGTTTTCCTCTCGTCGGTGGCCCTGCGGGGTCGATGGAGGCAGGACGACAAGTAGAAGTAGCCAAACGCATTCTCACCGCCAAGAATGTACCCTATATCGTTGCTGCACCGCTACTAATTCAAGATATTCATTCTTGGACGCGGCAGGGTGTTGGCGGATTGCAAAGTGTCGTTTTATATGCTTTGCCAGAACTGGATGGGGCAATCGATCCAGTTCCTCTCGGCGGTTTGGTGGGAGAAGATATTTACTTAATTCCAGAACGAGTTCAGCGTTTAACAGGAAGGTTGAAAAAATGGATTTCCCTACGCCAAAAACCAATTGCTGAACGCAAAATTGCCGTAATTTTATATGGATTTCCGCCTGGATATGGTGCGACGGGTACAGCGGCTTTATTGAATGTACCGCGAAGTCTAATTAAATTCCTCCACGCTCTCAAAGAACAAGGCTACAACGTTGGAGAATTACCAGAAGATGGGGAAGAATTAATTCAACTGGTGAAAGAAGCGGATGAGAACCCCACCCCAACCCTCCCCGTGAACGGGGAGGGGGCAAGATTATTCACCTCTGTTGACGGTGGGGTTCAGGGAAGTACAAGCGTTAACGCTAAAACCCTAGAAAATTGGCTGGGATATTTGCTAACGACTCGCATCGAAAAACAGTGGAAATCCCTTACTGGAACTGGCATTAAAACTTATGGAGATGAATTTCAAATTGGTGGGATACAACTAGGAAATATTTGGATAGGCGTACAGCCACCATTGGGCATTTCCGGCGACCCGATGCGGCTAATGTTTGAGCGCGATTTGACACCTCATCCTCAGTACGCCGCCTTTTATAAGTGGTTGCAAAATGACTTTCAAGCTGATGCTGTCGTTCACTTCGGAATGCACGGAACGGTTGAATGGTTGCCTGGATCTCCGCTGGGCAATACAGGCTATTCTTGGTCGGATATTCTGCTAGGAAATCTACCCAATCTATATATCTATGCGGCGAACAATCCCTCTGAATCAATGTTGGCAAAGCGCCGTGGCTATGGGGTTCTGATTTCCCATAATGTGCCGCCTTATGGTCGTGCGGGATTATACAAAGAATTGGTGTCGTTGCGCGATTTAATCTTCGAGTATCGGGAAGACCCAGAGAAGAATTATGCCCTTAAGGAAGCCATTTGCAAAAAGATTGTAGATACTGGAATTGATGCAGATTGCCCATTGGAGGATGCCAAACGTCTAGGAATTTTCTTCACTCCTGAGAATGCCAGAATGTTTAGTGCAGATGTTTTTAATGCTTACTTACTAGAGCTGTACGAATATCTGCAAGTTCTAGAAAATCGTCTTTTCTCCTCTGGCTTGCATACACTAGGAGAACCACCAACTCAAGAAGGGTTAATTAGCTATTTAGATGCTTATTTTGAATTGCCAAAAGTCATTATTGAGGCAGTTGCTAAAGGCGCAGACAAACAGGCAGCGTTGTCAGCAAACTGGAAATACATAAGACAAACATATCCTGATGTTATGTTTCGCATCAATCCTAATCTTCCAGAATTAATAGATGAAACGATAAAAGTCCGCGATTTATTACTACAAAACAGCGATGAACTTACGAATCTGTTGCGGGGGCTTAATGGTGAATATATTCCGCCTGCGCCGGGTGGTGATTTGTTGCGGGATGGTGCTGGTGTGTTGCCAACAGGCAGGAATATTCATGCTTTAGATCCCTATCGGATGCCTTCCCCAGCCGCTTACGAAAGGGGTCGAGAAGTTGCTAGAAAGATTATCGCCCAACATCTTAAGGAACAGGGTTCTTATCCGGAAACTGTGGCAGTGATGTTATGGGGATTGGATGCGATTAAAACGAAGGGCGAATCTCTGGGAATTTTGCTGGAATTAGTGGGTGCTGAACCTGTTAAGGAAGGTACGGGAAGAATTGTCCGTTATGAATTGAAACCAATTGCAGAAGTCGGTCATCCGCGTATTGATGTGTTAGGGAATCTTTCGGGAATTTTCCGCGATACCTTTATCAACATTATTGAATTGTTGGATGATTTGTTTCAACGCGCCGCGAATGCTGAGGAACCGGAAGACCAAAACTTTATCCGCAAACACACCTTAGCTTTGAAATCTCAAGGTGTAGACAATGCTTCAGCACGATTATTTTCTAACCCTGCTGGTGATTTTGGTTCTCTAGTGAACGATCGCGTCACTGATGGTAACTGGGAATCTGGCGATGAATTGGGTGATACTTGGCGCGATCGCAATGTCTTCAGCTACGGTAGACAAGACAAAGGACAAGCTAGACCGGAAGTGCTGACGCAGTTGTTGCAAACAAGCGATCGCATTGTCCAAGAAATCGACTCGGTTGAATATGGTCTTACCGATATTCAAGAATATTACGCCAACACTGGCGGCTTGAAAAAAGCCGCAGAAAAACAACGCGGTAAAAAAGTTAGCGCCAGCTTCGTCGAAAGCTTCTCCAAAGACACCACGCCTCGCAATTTAGACGACTTGCTGAGGATGGAGTACCGTACCAAATTGCTAAACCCCAAATGGGCAGAAGCAATGGCGAATCAAGGTTCCGGTGGCGCTTACGAAATTTCCCAGCGCATGACAGCACTAATTGGTTGGGGTGGTACGGTTGGTTTTACCGATGATTGGGTATACAACCAAGCAGCAGATACCTATGCTTTAGATGCAGAAATGGCAAATAAATTGCGCGAGGCGAATCCCGAAGCTTTCCGCAATATTGTTGCGAGAATGATAGAAGCAAATGGGCGAGGTTTCTGGCAACCTTCTGAGGAGAAATTACAGAAGTTACGCGAATTGTATGAATTATCGGAGGCAGAAATTGAAGGCGTGAACATAAGCTAATCGGATGATATGGTAGTTATTATGTAACTCATAAGCTTTCACCTAACCCTACTAGCTTATGGTTCTAGGGTATAGGTTTAGCTTTAAGTTTTATTACCAAGGAGTATCAAAGGTGGCAAATTTAAACAATGAATTTCCTTCTCCTATAGAGTTTTTTCTGGAAATTCCTCTTTATGGTTCTTTTGAAGTAGAGCCTAATTCCGAACTAATTAAGGAAATTGAAAATTTCAAAGGTTCGATTGATGCTTTCTGCCTGAATTGTAAAAAGCCAAGTACCTTCAAAAAAATGGTTGGTATTAACGAACCTATATTAGGACATTTGTCAAAATCGATTAAGGACAAGAAAATACTTGCTAATGCTAAAAATCAAAATCCTTTACTAATTCGTTGGCAAGAATCTAATCTAAATAATAGAATATTTAATGTCAATTTTTCCTGCGCCAGGGATAACAGTCATAGGATGCATTTTTGTTTTAAAGTATGCGAAGGTAAAATTCAAAAAATTGGTCAATATCCTTCAATTGCTGATTTGAATATGACCGAGATAGGAAAGTATAGAAAAGTATTAGGTGAAACAAAATATAAGGAATTCAGTAGGGCTATTGGGCTTGTCAGTCATAAAATCGGTATTGGCTCTTTTGTTTATTTAAGAAGAATATTTGAAAATTTAGTCGAAGAAGCTCATCAAGAAGCTAAAAAAACAGATGCATGGGACGAAGAATTTTACAACAGTAGTCGAGTTAATGAAAAAATCGGTTTATTGAAAGATATTTTGCCTGAATCATTAGTTAAAAATACAATTATTTATTCAATTCTAAGTAAAGGAATTCATGAGTTAAGTGAAGAAGATTGCTTGAATCATTTTAGTAGTCTAAAAAAAGGGATAGAAATTATTTTGGATGAGAAATTAGAAAAATTAAAAAAAGAAGCAAAAATCAAAGAAACTGAAAAGTCTCTGTCTGAGATAAAAAGTAAACTTAAGTAACGTCAGTTCGGGTTAAGCAGAAGCAGGCAAAGCCGCATCAATGAGCAGGGAAGGCTTCTTGGGCTGGTGACAGTAGGCAATCAAGCCGCAGACCAAGTTGACGAAGCAATT